>CACZPF010000109.1 GCA_902782975.1 uncultured Lachnospiraceae bacterium | reverse complement strand
GGACTGGGACATGGAAAGTGAAAGACCAATTTTTCCAATGCCTGCAATCCTTAATTCGCCAAGGGGAATTTCATCCAGAATGCCTTCCGTATAACTTAACGTACTTTCCAGGCCCCAGTTTCCGCTGAGGAAAACACTGATTCCACCATCGGAAGCAGAATAAGAAAGTCTAAGGTCAGATAGATATACTTCAGCCATTGAATCGCCAAGAGAAGTGGATAGAGAAAGTTTTCCATCGCTATAGGAAAGTCCGGAATCATCCGATGCTGACTGTACCTCATTCTCCTCAAGACCCTCTACGCCCGGAGCCGGGAAAAATTCATAGGTATCCGGGGTTAATTCGATCACACCTTCTTGGTCAATATATTGATAAACGTCCTTACCGGCGCTCTCTGCCGTTATGACTGTATGATGATCGTCTTCATATACATCAGTTGCGCGATAGGCAACAGGAAGTCCCTGTACGTAAACAACAAATGTATCGCCCTTTTCTATTTGATAATCGCTGCCCGGTATTGCTACTGTTCCGGATTCTTCATCGATCTCAATTTCTGTCCCCATGGGTACTTCGATGACATTTTCTGCAAACCTGAATTCTGGATTTTCCTGCCCGAATACGGCAGAATTGATCATACATAGAAACAAAAGAGAAAAAAAGAAACCGGCGAGTAGTTTAGCTGAATTTTTCATATTCTGCTCTCCTTAAGATATGCAAACCATTGATGAGATTCGGCCCAGCTGTACCAGTCCATAAAATTTTATAAGAGTTGTAGTTGTAGAAGACGATCAAAAATAATAATAGTGCACAGACTGGGACATCCATCCCTGTCAGTGCACTATCTGAAAGTCCATGTAAATATTGTACCGCGTCGTACCAAAAAGAACACTGCGTGGTGCTGAAGGGGAGAATAAAAATCTCCGCTGTTCGATTTTATTAAAACAGAATCCGAAACTTTGAATATCAATTAAAGAGCCACAATTAAAGAGCTACACTGATCTTGCTCTGGAAGGATTCCGGAACTTCTTCTTTGTCAAGTGACATACTGATAATGAATCTGACTTCAAACTTCTTTCCAATTTCTTCTAACTGGGTAAGGGCATTCTCAACATCCAGACCTTCCAGCTTGGCTGTGGTGAGAAAGCTGTCAAGATAGATCTCTTCCAGGTCGTGGTCCTGGGAAATAATACCGCAAATAAAGCCTACAAATTCATCCGCGTTGCTGATAGGAAAGACAGAAACATCAATAAGACGAATCTTATTGTTAAGCTCATACATATGTTTGGTATTCTTGTCAAGGTAAACGATGCTGCCGTTTGCTTCCTTAATTGCAGCGTTTACCTGATCTAAAAGTACCTTTGTCTTGCCTTTGCCTTTCTTTCCTACAATCAGTTGAACCATATTTGATTTCCTCCTTAGACACGTATGATATTTCTTTGTACAAAACCTTTTGCGTTTTAATTCATTATAGATGATAACGGACATTAATTCAATGCCTATTTTTTAACAAAAAGAAGATGGACTGTCATTCCTTATGGCGTATTGTTAATATACTGCAGTAAAGAATTCATCTGCTGATACAGAACATCTTTTGTAGAAGCCCCCATCACAATAGATACAAACGGCCTCCCGTATGCATTCTGGGAAAGCAGCGCCAGGCAGTTGCCAGCAAGACTTGTCGTTCCTGTTTTTCCGCCCAGGATCGTTACATTTTTAGGAGCTGTCGCTTCTCCCGTCAGATAATGATCCGTCGCTTCCAGCTTGTTTTCTGCGGCATTTCCATTGGAATGTGTAAACTTGACTGTATATTCCGAGAGCTGGGTGATCTCCGAAAAGCGAGGATAATTCAGGGCTTCTTTGAGCATCAGATAGATATCGTAAGGCGTCGTATAATGCTCTTCGCTGTGCAGTCCATGCGGATTTGTAAAGTGGGTTCCGGTACATCCAAGCGTCTGTGCATAGGAATTCATAAGATCTACAAATCCGGAAACAGACCCGCCGACCGTTCTCGCGATGGCTGAAGCTGCGTCATTTCCGGAATAGACAAGAAGACAATGCACCAGCTGGTCCATAGTCAGCTTATCTCCCGCCCAGAAACCGCACATCTGTGCTCCTTCTTCCAGGTTCAGATCTTCATTGGTGATCGTAACCGTCTGTGCCATATTGCCGAACCGGAAGGCCAGGATCGCTGTCATGATTTTGGTAATACTGGCGGGATACACTTTTCGGTAGGCATTCTGCGAATACAGCACGATCCCCCGGTCAACATCCAGCAAAAGTCCAGATTGTGTCAGAGGGATGGCGACTGTGGGAAGTTCTACATTCCCTTCCACTACGCAAAGATGAGAGGCAAAAGACTCTGACCGGAGCTCTTCTTTATCGCCAAGATGGTTCGCAAATTCCCGCGATACGGCATAGGGCTGGTTCAGCGGATCAAAGCTGTGTCCCTGCATGCGGTAGATAAATAGTCCGACACCGCCGCCGATGATGAACAGAAGCATGACCAGCAGAAGGGTGCGTATGATCTTTCTGCGGCGTCTTCTTCTCCGCCTGAGCTGTTTCTTCGTAAGGTTTCTGGAACTCATTTGTATTCTCCCTCTCATCTATAGGTATTCTTCTTCTCACCTATAGGTATTCTTCCTCTCATCTATAGGTATTCTTCCTCTCGCCTATAGGTATTCTTCTTACCTATAGGTATTCTTCCTCTCTCCTATAGGATTCTCTTTGTTTCAGCTGTTTATCGTAGGCACTGCTCTGCAGTCCGATATTGAGAACGATCCCCATTCCGATATACAGACTGACAAGAGAGGTAAGGCCGTAGCTTACGAAGGGAAGCGGCGTTCCGGTATTCGGTCCCAGCCCGGTGGCAACACAGATATTCAGGAACCCCTGCAGCGCCACGATACTGCCGACACCGCAGCAGGTGATCTTCCCGGCCGTATCCTTGGCCCTTCGGCTCATGTATACACATTCAATAGAAATCAGAAACAGAACAGCGATGATAATCGTACAGCCGATAAAACCATATTCTTCCCCGGCTACGGCAAAGATAAAGTCTGTCTGGTTTTCCGATACGAAGTTTCCTTCATTGACAGAAACAATATCGCTGTCTCCGGATAATCTTTTCCCTACCAGCTCACCGGATGCGATGGCTGTCTTGGAATTGTTCTGCTGCTGGATATCGTCCGTATATTCTGCTTCTTCGGGATACAGAAAGGCCATGATACGATCTCTTTGATAATCCTTGATCAGCTTCTGGTCAGGCTGTACGACGATAGACATGAAAATGACCAGAAGAGGCACGGTGATAATGATGACACCAAAGATGATCTTATAGCTCAGCCCTGCGATGTAGATCAGAATACAGAACAAAGCAAGGATCGTGATGGTATTTTTCATGTCCGGCTGTTCGTAGATCAGCACCAGAGGAACCGCCAGAAGGAGAACAGACTGAATAAGCGTTTTCGGAGTGTTCAGCGTATCTTCATGATCCATAAAAAACCTGGCGAAAAACAGGATAATAATGATCTTTGAAAGTTCTGTGGGCTGAAAACGGATAAAACCCAGGTCTACCCAGCGGGCTGCGCCGTTTGCCGAGGAACCGAAAATTCTGACCGCCACCAGCATAAAAATGTTGAAAAAATACATGATCCACTGAAAGTTCATGATCCAGGAGTAATCGATCAGCGAAAGAACCAGCATGATCACGAATCCAAGAACAACACCTGCCAGCTGTTTTGTCCGCAAAGAGGCCATGGCAGAGCCGACCAGCCGGACTCCGAAGATGCTGATGAACAGCAGCATCAGGACCAGTCTGTAATTGTAAAAACGATATTTATACTGTTTGATCATTTCTTCAGCCTCTCCTTTCTAATTTTGTCAGAAAAAAATGTCGGAAAATACTTACAGCATTGTCTCGCTGTCCGGCCAGACGTTTAATGGAACAATGATTTCCCTGTCCGGTCAGATATTCAATGGAACAATGATTTCCCTGTCCGGTCAGATATTCAATGGAACAGTGTTTTCCCTGTCCGGCCAGACGATTGATGGATCCGTGTTCTCCCTGTCGGATCAGTCATTCGATGTATCACTGGTCTCGCTGGATGCGTAGCCGGTGAGAATCGATGCCTTCGGTTTAAGATCAAAAATATAATTAAAGATATCCGCCGCTGCCAGACAGGCATTACCGGAAGTATATCCGTTTGCGATACGGATCGCGATGGCATACTGCGGATCATAGGCAGGCGCATAGCCGATAAACAGACCATGGTTCGGATGATAGATATCAAGCTCGGCAGTACCTGTCTTGCCTGCAACCTGCACGCCAAGATAATCGAACTGATCGTGTGTCTGAACAACGCGGATCATGCCATAATGAATATCATCCCAGACATTCTGCGGTACATCCAGTTCATTGATCACGGTCGGCTCAAAACTCTGGATCACCGTGCCCGCCGGCGAAATAACCTTTTCCAGCAGGGTCAGGTTATAGACAGTTCCGGAGTTGGCCAGGGTCTGTGCATATCTGGCGAGCTGCGTTGTCGTGTAAAGATGTGTACCCTGTCCGATATAGGATGGTACAGCGTAGGCATCGGAAACATTCGGGGCTGCCTCGGATAATTCAATTCCTGTCTTGCGGTCCAGCCCCATGTAGCCGGCATACCGCTGAAGAACCGAAAGACTCTGCGTTTCAGAAAACTGATTGTCGCCGTTTTTCCCTGCCTGGAATCCGACCATATTGAAGAAGAAGTTGCAGGATTCCTGAATGGCTTCCTTGATCTCGATCGGGCCGTGTCCGTAAAGGTTCCAGCAGTTGATGGGCGGTTCTACGTAATCGAAGGAACCGGTACAGTTGATGTAGGTATTATCATCGATGATGCCCTCGGACATTCCTATGATCGTAGATAAAAGCTTGAGTGTGGACCCCGGAGCCGTCTGCTGCTGCGTCGCCTTGTTGAAGAACGGGCTGGAATTATCCATGGCCAGGCGGGCATAATATTTTGTGTCTACATTGTTGGAAAGGCGGTTGTTGTCGTACCCCGGATAGGATACACAGGCAAGCACCTCTCCTGTATGGATATCTGTGATCACGCAGGAAGCCGAACAGGGCTCGAGCGCCAGGTCGGCCGGCTCGATCTCCAGGCTCCAGATCTTATTGACAAGAAAGTCGTAAGATCCCATGGCGCCGCTGGCGAGCCGTTCATAATAATCATCTTCTTTAGAGAGAAATCCCTGTTCATAGAGGCACAGGCAGAGCTGTGAACCCGTGATCCTGTCCTCATGTATCATATACTTGTAAAGAAGCTTTGAGAAAGCTGTATCTGTCTTGAGATAATCGACAACATAGTCTGTCAGGGCCTGGTAAACTTCAGTAGAATCCAGATACTCCCCCTCCGGGGAAATCCTGGAGATATCGATCCAGTTCTGAGAAGTCGCATAGTTCAGATAATCCTTAAGGCTGATCGTTCCTTTTTTATGGTAGGCAAGATAAGTCGTATCGGCATTATCTACAGAATCCTTTTTGATGATGCCAAGCGTATCTCTTAAAAGTGTATCACAGATGTAATCGCAGTAATCCTGCACCTGCTCCTCTTCATCCCGGTAGGCCGGCGGGTTGCCGCCTGTCAGTCTGTCCTTGATCAGAACAAAAACTTCCTGCTGCTTTTTCTGGAATTCTGCATAGATCGTTCTCTCGACCTGTGACGCTTCCTCATCATCCATCTTCGAGATATCCACCACGCTGTTATCGATCAGCGCCGTATAAACATCATAGATCGGAACCATGATGGCAGCGGCATCCCGTACAACATCAAAGTCGAATTTGCGGTCTGCCTCCAGCTTTGACAGAAGAATACCAGCGACCCGCTGCTTCAGGATCTGGTAGATACCATTCTGCCAGTCAGTATTGATGGTCAGGTATACATCGTTCCCTGCTTTCGGGTCCACCTGGGTGCTGGTATCGATCTTCAGTACCTTGCCAAGGTTATCTACGGTAACCGTTTCGCTTCCATCCGTACCCTGGAGCTGCAGTTCCATATACTGCTCGATGCCGGACTTTCCGACGACCGCGTCATTGGCATAATCAGGATTGGACTGTCTGAGCTTTGCAAGCTCATCGGAAGAAGCCTTTCCTGTATATCCGAGGATCGGGGCGAGGCTTTCGTCGTCGAGGTAAATACGCATGGAATCTTCGACAACATCGATTCCCTGAAGATCCGCCATATTTTCCATGACCGCCGCGATGGATTTTTCACTGACATTGGTGGCGATCGTTACCGGTTTATATTTCTGGAAGCTGTTGGTGCTCAGAAGATAACGGACGATGGCAATGTCAAGGATCTCCTGCCTGGTCAGCTGCGCCGGAAGGCCGTGAGATTTTAATTCTTCTGACGTATAGGCTTTGTTCCCGTACTGGACGATGCAGAATCGTTTATCGCCGGCCAGATAATCCACCATCTCTTCTGCTGTGGCTGTCCGCTCGGAATCCTTCAGATTATCGATCAGAGCATACCCGTAAATATCCGCCCGGAAACGGTTCAGGGTAAACCCTTCACTGACATCAAAAACATAATTTCCGTCTTCATCCAGCGTGATGTGGAAGTTATGGTTCAGCGCATCTCCGTTGGACGCAAGGATCTTCAGCACCCGGTAGGCAATACCGTTCAGCGTAAGGTTCTTTTCACGCGTCGTGGAATAGCTGCCGTTATCCTCCAGTGTGATGGAATACGAAAGGATATTGGAAGCCAGGACATTCCCTTCCCGGTCGTAGATATTCCCGCGGGTACTTTTAATGACTCTGGTTTTCGTGGTGCGGGTCTGGAATTTCATGATATAATCCTTGCCCTGAATGATCTGGAGACTGAAAAGCTCCTTGATCAGCACAAAAGCCATCAGACAGAAGCCCAGAATCAGTACCACGCCTCTGGGAATTTTGATTTTTTTTAAAGTTCTCCTGATTTTATTACCCAAATAGATTCACTCTCTTTTCTGGTAGTCTTCATTAGTCGGTAATTGATCAAATAAAAGACCCTGTAGACGATCAGTGTCAGAAAGGCGGTATAAAATACTTCCGGAAGAATGATCCGGAACAGATACGTCCGGAAACCCAGACGCCCCCTCAGCAGAAACTGCAGGGCATAAACAGAGATTCCGTAAACAAAGTCTCCCACGGTGACCAGAAGGAGCGGAACTTTGATGTCATCATCATAGCAGATCCTGTGTGCATATCCGGAGAAATAACCGATATACATATAGATCAGCGCATAGAACCCGAACAGCGATCCGTAAAACAGATCGATCAGGATCCCGCAGAAGAATCCTGTCCACAATCCGCTCTTACGTCCCCTCATAAGCCCCATGGAAATACACAGGACAACAGGGAGATTCGGAGCGATGGATCCGATGGCGATCTCCGGAATAACAGTACTCTGCAGCAAAAAACATATCAAAATCGTAATGAACAGAACGATTTTCGTTCTCATCAGGACTCCTCTTTGAATTCAGATTTCAGATGCTTATTCTTCAAACAGATCCACCTTGTTGGTGGTTATGACAAATACATCTCTTAGATGCCGGAAATCCACAGGGGTAACGATGGTTCCGGTTTTTGTCAGGTTATTGGTATCCTGGTAGAGCTCGCTGATATAGCCGACAAAAAGCCCTTCCACAAACTTCTCGCTGATATTTGAAGTGACGACACGTTCTCCTGCGGTTACCATATTGTCCTGGTCATAAAGCTGCTCGAACCGGAGCTTTCCCTCATCGATCAGCTCCAGATCGCCTTCTACCACAAGATAATCGGCTGTACTGACTGTCATGGCACTTACATTGCTGCTGTCGTCGATGATCGACCGGACCGTTGCCCAGTTTGTACCGACTTCCGTTACAATGCCGACCAGGCCTTTTCCGGCGATCACATTATTGTCCACCCTGATCCCGTCTCTGGTGCCTTTGTTGATAATAAATGTATCGTACCAGTTACCTGGGTCTTTGGAAATGATCCGGGCTGCCACTTTTGGATAATTCTCATATTCCAGGTCCAGATCATACAGATCCTGCAGCCTTTTTAATTCCGCCTGATCCTGGATCAGTTTATTGTTTTCACTTGTGAGGCTCTCGATCTGCTCCATCAGTTCTTCACGTTCCGCTACAAGGGATTCTTTTTCCCGGAAACTCTGACGGAGTCTCGTAAAATAATCGCCCATTCTGACGATGCTCTTCTGAAAAGGCATGACAAGAGAGCCGGCCGTATCCTGAAGCTTTTCCGGGCCGTGTCCGGACGCGGCAGCTCCGACGATCAGAGCCAGACAGAACAGCGTCATGATGACCAGCAGATGGCGGCTTTTTAGATTGATTCTGAATTTCAACTTTTTTTTCATGGATTTCTCCGGGTAATGTTATATTTGAATTTATATCAGCCGGGATTTCGGGAGCTAGATTTTTCTCTGACGGATAGGCTGTACCCAGGATCTCAGACTGGTATCCCGGATGATCCGGATCAGGCCGTTCAGCTGGGATGCCTCATAAAGTCCGGTCTGATTGACCGTCACACCCGTAAATTCTGACAGATACTGATCGATAAAAGGAAGTCTTGCGCTTCCGCCGGTCAGATAGATCCCCTCTTTGGCGATCTGATAGGAAATCTGGGGCGGTGTACGCTCCAGAAAAGACTTCATCTCCTGAGCGATCTCATTGACACAGTTGGTGATCCCGTCATTGACAACAGCTGACGAGATGATCTCTTCCCTCGGAAGGCCGGAAACACTGTCGATCCCGACCACCCGGCGGGCTTCCTTCTGGGGATCTTTAAGCCTTCCCATGACAAGTTTGAGCCGCTGTCCGGTCCGAAATCCGATCTGAAGATGATGCCGCCTGCGGATCTCGCTTACGATGGCTTCGTTCATCTGACGTCCTCCCATGGGGATGGTCCGCCGGATGATGATCTTGCCGTCGGCTATGATCGAGAGATTTGTATTCTGGCCGCCGATGTTGACGACCATGCTTCCGACATTCTTGTGAAGATTGATGCCGATAGCCAGAGCATCCGCGATCGGGCCTTCCACCATATAAACCCTGTTCTGGTGAAGCCAGTGACCGTTGACGACGCTGTAGTACGCCCGCCTTTCGACAGCCGTCATATCCAGCGGGACAGAAAAATAAAATGTCCCGCCCAGTTTCAGCATAGGATCTATCTTGCCGAGCATGGTATAAAGGACAATCTCTTCCAGTTCCACATCGGATATCATGCCAAAAGCCATCGGTGATCTTACGGAAACGTCGTTAGGAACCTTTTCGTACATTTCGTAAGCCTTATCACCCACGGCTATAATTTCACGGCCTCTCGCCGCGATCATATTTTTTTCTGTGTAGCTTTTATTTCTGAGGGCGGAGTAGATCCGCACAGAACTGTCTCCCAGATCTACTCCGTAATTTCGTTCAAACAGCATTTTCCTCCATTAACCCCCGTTCCCGGAAGCTGAAATTCAGATTATACAGCATTTTCCTTCATTAACCCCTGTTCCCGGAAACTGAAATAGGTCTTATCCCCTATGATGATATGGTCGGCCAGTTCGATCCCGACCATCTCTCCTGCCGCCAGGATGCGGGCTGTAAATTCCATGTCCGGACTGCTCGGAAGCGGATCTCCGCTCGGATGATTATGGATCAGGACGATCCGGACTGCCCGCAGCTTAAGTGCCTCCACATAAACTTCCCTTGGTGTGATCAGGGTGCCGCTGACTGTACCGCGGCTGAGCAGCTTTTCTCCCAGAAGACTGCCTTTACTGTCCATCATCATGCAGAAAAGATGTTCCTGTTCTTCATGCCGGAGACGTTCCATATAATACCGGGCAATGGATTCCGGATCATTATAGGCAAGTGCGGGCCTTGCTGATGCCGAGGAGATCCTCCTTGCAAGCTCTCCGACACATCGAAGCTGAAGTGCTTTGACCTTCCCGATGCCCGGGATGCTCTGCAGCTCCTGCACAGAAAGATGCAGAAGCCCAGGAAGCCCCGGGAATCCATAACCCTCGGCAGCTTTCAGAATCTCTCCCGCCAGTGAAACAGAACTCATCTGCCTGGTTCCGCACCGGAGGATCACAGCCAGCAGTTCACCGTCGGTCAGCACGCCTTCGCCGTCGCGCAGGCACTTCTCGTAAGGTCTCTGTTCCTTTGGGATTTCACTGATTTTGTCACTCATATACGATAACTACGTCCTTTGAGGTACCGGACAGCAGCTGAAATATGATGGAAGATATTGTAGCATAAAACGTGGTTTATGTAAATAAGGTTCGCCCCTGCGTCTGTCAGAAAGGCGAAAATCTTTTCCTTACAGCTTCGGCGGTTTTTATGCCGTCCATGGCAGCAGATGTGATGCCGCCGGCATATCCTGCTCCCTCCCCGCAGGGATAAATACCGGAAATATTGCTCAGAAAGTCGCGGTTTCTTGCAATCCTGACCGGAGACGAGGTACGGCTTTCCACGCCCGAAAGCAGGGCATCGGGCAGATCAAATCCATGGATCTTTCCGGCAAACGCAGGGACTCCCTCCAGAAGCGCTTCGCTTACAAAACCGGGAAGAACAGAGCGTACGTTTGAAAAGGCATACGCACCCTTCATGCACGGCTGAACGCTGCCCACGCCAGTCGAGGGACGATCCAGTCTGAAATCTTCATACCGCTGGACGGGAATGCGGCCTTCTCCTTCTTGAAAGGCGGCCTCTTCCAGGCGCCTTTGAAAAGCGACCCCGTCCAGCACATCTCCTTTGTAAAAATCTCGGATACCCACTGTGACAATGAGGGCACTGTTTGCATTTTTTCCACCCCTTGCCTGGTAGCTCATCCCGTTTACCGCCAGTCTTCCGGGTTCCGTGGAAGCGTTGACCACATACCCGCCAGGACACATGCAGAAGGAATAGACACCCCTGCCTGTACTGGTCGTGTGGGTCACCTTATAACTGGCCGGACCGAGGATCTGGTTTTCATCTTCCCCGTAAAGCGCCTGGTTGATCAGAATCTGGGGATGTTCAATACGTACTCCTACGGCAAAGGGCTTTGGCTCCATATAGATTCCGGAATCCCGAAGAACCGCAAACGTATCTCTTGCACTGTGACCGATGGCCAGTATACATACATTTGCCGGCATGACCTCATTATCATTTACGACTACCGCCTGAAGCCCGTCCTGATCCGTCTTAAAGCCGGTCACTCTGGTGTGAAACCGGAAAGAGCCTCCCATGGATTCGATCTGATGCCGCAGTGTCTGCACGATCCCGATCAGCATATCCGTCCCGAGATGCGGCTTCTGCTGATAAAGAATCTGTTCAGGCGCACCGGCTTTGACAAATCTCTTCAGAACTTCTTTGTTCCTTCCACTCTCGTCTTTGACCAGTGTATTGAGCTTTCCGTCTGAAAAAGTACCGGCGCCGCCCTCTCCGAACTGTACATTGGAATCAGGATCCAGAACCCCTTTTTCCCAGAATTCATCCACGCGTTTTTTTCTTACAGAGGCTTCCTCGCCTCTCTCAAGAATCAGCGGCCTGTACCCGTATCTTGCCAGATACCATCCGCACATGAGACCGGCGGGACCGCATCCCACAATAACAGGCCGGTATGAAAGCGGTGTTTCTCCCGGAGTGGGGAAGTGATAGGAAGGCGTATTAGTTGACATAATATTATTATTGTTAACCTTCTGGAGAATCTTTTTTTCACCGGCGATCGATACATCAATCGTATAGACGAAAAATTTTTCTCCTTTACGGGCATCCAGAGACTGCCGGACGATCTCAAAGGTAAGAGGCCTGTCTTTACACTGCAGCTTTTTTCTGACTGCCTGGAGCAGATCTTCCTCTGTATGCGTAATGGGCAGCTTAAGCTGAGAAATCCTGATCAAAAGAACACCACCTTTTCATTGATCCGCCTGGTTCTTTCCGGCTGCGGACCGGCCGGCTGCAAAGCCGCTGGACCAGGCCCACTGAAGATTATAACCTCCGCAGGCACCATCGACATCCAGTACCTCGCCGCAGAAATAAAGACCTTTTACAAGAGCCGATTCCATGGTTGAAGGATCTACTTCGGAGGTATCGACGCCCCCGGAACACACCTGGGCATTTGCATAGGAGAGACCGCCGGTTACTTTCAGCGGAAAAGCCTTGATTGCCGGAATAAGATCCGGTTTTTTCGAAAGAACACGGATCAGTTTGTCCGGAAACAATCCTGTAAGCAGTGCCTTTTCATCCTTATACGGACAGTTTTTTCTGCGTTCATTCAGAAAAGCAGGAAGACTTTCTGCTGAAAAATCAGGGAAGAAGTCTACCAGAAGCTCCACCTTTTTCTTATTTGAAACCGCCCGGATAGCGGGACCGGACACCTGAAAGACAGGAATCCCGGATATGCCGTAATCTGTCAGCTGGATCTCTCCTTCTTCTTCCATGACCCGGAGACCGTCTATCAGAAGCACGACTTTCCCGTTTATTCGCACACCGCTCCAACCTGGAACAGGACTGCATACAAGACCGGTCAGTGCCGGAAGCGGCCTGATGATCCGGTGTCCGAAAGAAGCAGCCAGCCGGTATCCGTCCTCTCCCGACCCCGGCACTGAGGAGGCCTTCGAGCCGCAGGCGATGATCAGGGCATCTCCGGTGTACTCCCATGCATCTGTCCGCACAAGAAAGACATCATCCTTCTTTTCTGCTTCTATTGCACTGGTGCTGGTTTTGATTCTGACGCCCAGATGTTCTGCCTCCATTCGAAGCACATCTGCAACAGAAGAAGCCTGTCCGCTTCGGGGATAAAGCCACCCTTCCCGGTTGACCGAATAGATCCCAAGCCTCGAAAAGAACCGGATCGCATCCACAGATGTGAAATTTGAAAGAGCTTTCTGCTCGAAGCCTGCATTTTCACCTCTATAGGCGGTATTAATCTCGTTTATGTTCGTGAAATTGCACTTCCCATTGCCGGTAACGGATAATTTCTTACCGATTATATTATTTTTCTCTATTAATATAACCTCTGCTTTTTGACTGGATGCCTGTATGGCAGCCATCATTCCGGAAGCACCGGCACCCAGAATGATCACTTTTTTATGTTTTTGAGAAGCCATCATAACCCTCGCAGGAAATCATTATAACCTTGTATCAAATCATCATACCATTGAATGAAATCATCAGAACCCATGTATGAAAAATCCATATATTATTGTCTGAAAATATCAGGGCAGTCTGACCAGCCCTCTCTGGCAGAGAATCTCCAGAGATTTCAGGATCCCAAGCCTGGCATGTTCCCAGGTAAGTCCGCCCTGGAAATACACATTGTAAGGCTCTTTCAGCGGCCCGTCAGCAGAAAGTTCGATCGATGAACCCTGTACAAACGCTCCGGCTGCCATGATGACCTGGCTGTCGTAACCGGGCATATCCCACGGTTCCGGATCGACATAGCTGTCCACCGGTGCTGCTGCCTGGATCCCCTTGCAGAAAGCGATCAGCTTATCGGGATCGCCAAACGTGATCGCCTGAATAATATCCTGTCTTGGTTCTTTAGAATCCGGCACCACCGGGAACCCGAGACTTTCATAAACAGCCGAGGCAAATACCGCACCTTTTAATGCCCCTTTTGTAATCATCGGAGCGAGGAAAAAGCCCTGATAAAACGAACGGTTTACACCAAGGGTAGCACCCACTTCCATGCCAAGACCAGGGCAGGTCATCCTGTAGGAAGCGTTTTCGACACATTCTTTTGTGCCTGCAATATAGCCCCCGATGGGCGCAAGGCCGCCTCCGGGGTTCTTGATCAGGGACCCGACCACCAGATCGGCTCCGACATCACTGGGTTCGATCGTATCAACAAATTCACCGTAGCAATTGTCCACCATGCAGATGATATCCGGGCGGATATCCTTCACAAAGCGGATCAGTTCTCCGATCTGTTTTACAGAAAAAGAAGGCCTTGTGAGATATCCCTTGGAACGCTGGATCTCGACCAGTCTGGTCTGAGGGCGGATGGCCTGCCTGATGGAATCATAGTCAAAGGTACCGTCCGGCAGCAGTTCCACCTGACGATAGGTAACACCATATTCTTTTAGAGAACCTTTTGAAGGACGGATCCCGATGACCTCTTCCAGTGTATCGTAGGGCTTTCCGGCAGGGCAGAGCAGTTCATCTCCCGGCCGCAGGTTTCCGAACAGTGCAATAGCCAGTGCGTGCGTTCCGCAGGCGATCAGCGGGCGTACCAGGGCAGCCTCTGTGTGAAATGTGTCGGCATACACCTTTTCCAGTGTTTCCCGCCCGTAATCATTGTATCCGTACCCGGAGGAAGCGCCAAAGCATTCCTCACTCACTTTATTCTTCTGCATGGCCAGAAGCACCTTCATCTGATTATATTCCGCCACTTCATCGAAATGTACAAATCGTTCTTTCAGCCCTGCCTCGATTTTTGCGCCGTAATCAATGACTTCCGGCGAGATTCCAAGTTCACGATAAATCTCACGCAACATACGTTTTTCTCTACTTTCCTTTCTATATTCAATTCCCTGCATCAGATGATTTCTTTTTCCCGGCATTTTTCAAGAATAAATGTCAGGATCCGATTATCATCGAAATCAAATTCTTCTTTGTTCACCCAGATCACATCCTTTTCCCGCCGGAACCAGGTAAGCTGCCGTTTTGCGAAATGTCTGGTATCTCTTTTCAGAACGCGGACAGCCTCGGAAAGATCCGTTCTTCCCTCCAGATAATCCAGGATCTCCTTGTATCCAAGCCCCTGCATGGAATTGATCCCGCGGTGACATCCCATCTCCTGCAGGGCGCGTACCTCGTCCACTAGACCGGCTTGCATCATCTGGTCTACCCGCTGGTCGATCCGGCGGTACAGAAGGTCTCTTGGCGCGTTCAGTACAAAATAGGCCAGATTGTAGGGCGTTTCCTTTTCGGACTGCTCTTCATTATGCTGAGAAATGGGCTGCCCGCTCACCTTGTAGAATTCCAGCGCGCGGATCACTCTTTTTACATTGTTGGCATGGATCTGTGCGGCGCTCTCCGGATCTACTTCCATAAGCATCTGATGCAGATACAGAGGTCCTTTTTCTTCGGCCATGGCTTCCAGGTCATTCCTTATACGGGTACCTTCATCCTCGGGTGAAAAATCGATATTCCGGGTCACAGCCTGAATATAAAAGCCGGTTCCTCCCACCAGTATCGGGATCCGGCCTTTTCCGCGGATTTCTGCCATAGCTTCTTTTGCCATCTGCTGAAACCTGACAATATTAAAATCCTCCAGCGGATCTATGACATCCACCAGATAATGTGTTATGCCGTCCATCTCTTCCGGCCTGATCTTGGCCGACCCGATATCCATATGGCGGTAAACCTGCATGGAATCTGCGGAAATGATCTCTCCATCCACCTGTCTTGCAAGCGCGATGGAGAGACTTGTCTTCCCGACGCTGGTAGGACCTGTCAGCACTATAAGCGGTTCTTTCAACCCTCTTACCTCCCGGTGTTAAACGATTCTGTGGAATTTCTTTTCAAGTTCTGTTTTTGTCATCGCTATGATCGTCGGCCGTCCATGAGGACAATTATAGGGATTTTCGAGTCCCAGAAGCTCATCGATTAGATGATCGGCTTCCAGGGGCGACATCGCGTGATTTCCCTTCACGGCTGCTTTACATGCCATCGTAGCAAGTCGTGACGCAAAAATATCGAATGCATCTTTCTGACCCTCCCTGCCGAGATGATCCAGCATCTCATGAAACAGTTCTTCCTCCGTCATCAGGTAAAGATCGGAAGGCACCGCGCTGATCGCGTACTCCTTTCCGCCAAAGTTCTCGATCTCAAAGCCGGATTTTGTAAAATAATCCATATTGGCCTGGAGGAGCTGCTCTTCCTGTAAATTTAAAGAAACGATCAGAGGCGGAGAAAGCAGCTGGGAAGTGATCTGCTTTTCACGGAATTGTCTGACAAACCGCTCATAATAGACTTTTTCATGGGCTGCATGCTGGTCGATGATGTAAAAGTTATCTCCATACTGGACCAGCCAGTAGGTATCGAACAGCTGTCCGATCAGCTTATGGCGGATCCTGGCTTTCTCTGTCAGGAGATCCTCCGAGAAAAGATCCAGCTGTTTCTGGCCGGCAGCGGAGCTGACCGTTCCGGAACCGCTGTTCTGAGAGATGTCCTCTCCTGCCAAACTTTCCGGATGATCATCTGTACCGTCATTTATAATAATATGATCTTCCGGCGTTTTTTCTGTCCTGGTTTGAGAAAACGCAGCGTTTTCAGTGCCGGTCATATCAGCAGCCGGGTTCTTTGTTCCTGATTGAAGTGCGGCTGCACCTTCTGTCCTTGAAGGATCTGCAGTTATGCCTTCTGTCTTTGCATGATCCGCAGCTATGCCTTCTGTCTTTGCATGATCCGCGTCTATGCCTTCTGTCCTTGAAGGATCTGCAGTTATGCCTTCTGTCTTTGCATGATCCGCAGCTATGCTCTCTGTCCCGGCATGATCTGAAGCTGTGTTTCCGGTTTCTGAATATTCTCTGCTTATTCTGTTGAAAGTTCCTTCCGACTGCCTTTCCTGTCCGTGATACGGTGTTCCTTCCGACTGCCGTTCCTGTCCGTGATACGGTGTTCCTTCCGACTGCCGTTCCTGTCCGTGATACGGTGTTCCTTCCGACTGCCGTTCCTGTCTCTGATACGGTGTTCCTCCCTG
>CACZPF010000108.1 GCA_902782975.1 uncultured Lachnospiraceae bacterium | reverse complement strand
CCTGTACTGCTACTGTTACCGGAAGGACTGGCTGGATCACCACCTGCAGGAGGCAGAACACGGTATCCGTTTTATTGACAGCAGCTACAACGAATTGTTCCGTATCCCGGACGGCAGCAGGATTCGAATCAGGTACCCCGACGGAGACCGGCGGGAGGAAGCATGCCGATATATCGATCCGTATCATGTAGAGGTCGGCTTCGGCAGTATGAATCTGTTTCATATCTGCGAGTTTGCCGAGCGCATGGAAGAAAGCGGAGCAAAGATCGAACCGATGGAGACGCCCATGAAGAATCCCAGGGAGAAAGGAGCGGCACGATGAATAAACAGGATGAGATCCGGCTGTATCTCAAAAATAATCACACAGGGCAGGACAAAGCCGTATTCAGTACAGAGCTGGAACGGCTTTTTTCATTGAACGGACGTACGGTACGCCGGATCATCAGCGGGCTCAGGCAAGACGGGTATCCCATCTGCAGCAGCTGCAAAGGATACTATTATGCGAAGACCCAGAACGATGTGAATGAAACGGTCTCCCGGTTAAATGAACTGGTAACCGGCGTATCCAACTCCAGAACGGGCCTTTTGTATGCCAGGGTCCCTCAGGGGCAGCCGATGGTTGAGATCACGATCCGGATCGGAGGTGATGCCGTATGAATGATCTGGCAGAACGTCTGACCATGTTTATCAAAGATCTGGATTTTTATGACTATATGGACAGCATGGAGATCGATGAAACGGATGATGACATGATCGAAAAGAACCGCGATATGCTGACAAAGCCGATTCTTGTCCGCGCTGCTATCGAGGTGCTGGAAAAGGTTATGACAGACGGCACTCTGGAGAAAGACGAAATAGAGGAACGGGAACGCTGCCAGGGCCTCATCAATGAACTGAAAGAGCTTTACAGAGATCAGCAGAGGCAGAAAATGCGACATGCAGAAAGGAGCGCACGATGAAGAAGGAGATCATATTTGTCGATGAGGAGACTTTGACTCCGGAAGAATGGGAGGCGATCGCAGATGAGCCGACCGAAGAATAAAGAGGAATACCGCCAGGAAATGGCGGAGGCCTTCGCCGGTGTTTTGGAGGAAAAGGGTCTCGAATGGCGGAAGGAATGGATCGGTACAGGCGGCAGTGCGCCGCAGAACGGGATCACGAAAGCCTGTTATCGTGGCAGCAATGCCTTCTGGCTCAGGCTCGTATCTATGATGAAGGGCTACACGGACCCGCGCTGGGTGACAATGATCCAAATCATGGATAAGGACGCCAAGTACCATCCGAAGGAGAAATGGCATCTGAAGGCCGGGTCCAAGGCAACCTACGTGGAGTACTGGTATCCCTTCGATCTGAAGGACAAAAAGGCACTGACCTGGGATCAGTACAAACAGGAAATACAAGGCGGCCGCCGGGAGGACGAGTTTAAGCTTTCTACCCGGTATACGGCCGTTTTCAATGCCTGCGACATTGAAGGCATGCCGGAGATCACGGTACCGGTAAACGATGAGATACAGATGGATGAGATGGTGCGGAAGCTGTCTGATGGAATGGGCGTCCCGATCCTTCTGGATGGCGGTGACCAGGCATATTATTCTCCACATCAGGATAAGATCCATCTGCCGACGCCGGGATCCTTTGAAAACGACTATGCCTTCAACGCGACAGCGCTGCATGAACTCTCTCATTCGACAGGCCATCCGACCAGGCTGAACAGACCGCAGACCGGGATGTTCGGTACGGCCCAGTACGCCTATGAAGAACTGGTAGCTGAAATGTGTTCCTGCTTTATGGGCTTTAACCTGCAGGCAGAGGCAGACAGTCGTCACATCGAGAATCACAAAGCATATGTTCAGTCATGGATTCAGGCGATTCGGGAAAAACCGGATACTCTGATCAAAGCGATCAAGGACGCACAGGGAGCCGCGAACTTCATGGACTGGAAAGCCGGGCTGATCACCGATAAGGAATACGAAGCGCTGAGAGGAAAAACACTTGAAGTAAAGATCAAAGAAAAAGACCGGGCCGACAGCCGCTGAAAGGCGGTATAGGCATCGGAATTCGCATATTTCACATTCTCACGGAATCTTCTTATACTGATGTCCGAAAGGATGTCAGCGATGGAGAAGAGCTTAGCAAAGATGCATCCGGAACTGGTTCCGGAATGGT
>CACZPF010000107.1 GCA_902782975.1 uncultured Lachnospiraceae bacterium | reverse complement strand
TTATAAGATCCCGAATTCCATCACCCGGCAGTATAACTACGAAAAGCTGCTCACCATGTACAACGACACACTGCAGGGAAAAGCCCGCTATCTCGGTATTCTTATGGGCTCGACCCCGCAGGCTCTGGAAGACAGACGTCGTGGCATATACAGTTACGAAGCACTGCGTTCCCGCCTTTCGGAAGGACGTTTTTCCAGACCAGGCGCAAGAGATCTGCTGTCACCGGTCATTCGTCTGGAACCGCTGACGGCGGAGGAAATGCTGGTACTCTGCGAAAAGCTGTCTGACATGCATTCGGTGCTGTACGGATATGAACGTTCTCTTCAGACGGATGATCTGGTGAATTTCATCAAGATCGAATACGGACGCATTGGTGCCGATCAGAATATCACACCTCGGGAGGTTATCCGGGACTTTATCGAGGTTCTGGATATTTTATATCAGAATGCCGGGATGACGATCGGAGAGCTTCTTGCATCGGATGATTTTTCCTATGCAAAATCGGATGCCGTATCCGACGAAAAAGAAACAGGATTTGTGGAGTTTACAATATGAATGTATTTGAACGATACGCACCGTTTATCCAGGATTATATCTACCGCTCCGGGTGGAAGAGCCTGAGAGCCGTACAGAATGCGGCAGGAGATGCGATTTTCGGCACAGATCAGAATGTACTGCTTACCGCTTCTACGGCGTCCGGCAAAACGGAAGCAGCCTTCTTTCCTATCCTGACGCTTCTGGAAGAAGAACCGTCAAAATCTGTCGGTGTACTGTATATTGCACCATTAAAAGCACTTATCAATGATCAGTTCGGCCGCCTGAATGAATTATGTGAGGAACAGGGGATTCCAGTTACCCGATGGCATGGCGATGCCGCACAGTCAAAAAAGCGGAAGCTTCTGAAAAAGCCAGCCGGTATTCTGCAGATTACGCCGGAGTCGCTGGAATCGCTGCTCATCAACAAGCACATGGAGATTCCATCCCTCTTTTTTGATCTTCGTTTCATTGTGATCGACGAGATCCACTCTCTTTTGAGAGCTGACCGCGGTCTGCAGACCTTCTGTCTGATCGAGCGGCTGTGCAGACTTTCTGGCTGCGATCCCAGAAGGATCGGCCTGTCCGCCACCATCGGGAATCCGGAGGATGCCGGAATGTTTCTCTCTGCGGGAAGCAGGCGAAGAACGGTCATTCCCCGTTTTGAAGGTGGAAAAGAAATCTGGCGTCTTTCCATGGAGCATTTTTATAATACCCCGCCGCAGGCTGATGAAGGGAAAATGATCTTTGCCGAGTCTCCTCCTCTGGAGGCGGCGACAGATACAGCTCCCGCGGCTGCAGATCCCGGCATCGGCTATATTTTTGAGCATACGAGGGGGAAAAAGTGCCTGGTGTTTACCAATTCCCGGGAGGAGTGTGAATCTGTCTGCCAGGCTCTCCGCCAGTACTGTGAGATTAACCGGGAACCGGAAAGGTTCCTCATTCACCACGGGAATCTGTCGGCTTCCTATCGGGAAAGTGCCGAGGAGGAGATGAAGGATGATGATTCGCTTATGTCGGTCTGTGCTACAGCCACACTTGAACTGGGTATCGACATCGGCAGGCTGGAACGCGCTTTCCAGATCGATGCTCCCTTTACAGTATCCGGTTTTTTGCAGCGTATGGGACGTACCGGAAGGCGGGGCGATCCTTCGGAGATGTGGTTTGTTATGCGGGAGGAGCATCCGGAAGCACGCGCCATGCTGCCGGAGAGCATTCCCTGGTATCTTGTTCAGGGAATCGCTCTTGTGCAGCTCTATATAGAGGAACGCTTTGTCGAGCCGCCGCGTATGGACCGTTTTCCTTACAGCCTTCTTTACCATCAGACCATGAGTACGCTCTCTTCCTGCGGGGAGATGACCCCGGCCGAACTTGCTTCCCGCGTGCTGACTCTGAACTGTTTCAGGCGTATTACAAAGGATGATTACCGCCTCCTGCTGCGGCATCTGATCGAAATTGATCATATTAACCGTACGGAGAACGGCGGACTGATCGTCGGCCTTGCTGGGGAGCGGATCGTAAATAACTATAAATTCTATGCGGTATTTCAGGAAAATGTGGAATATACTGTCCGCTCCGGATCCGAACAGCTCGGCACCATTGTAAAACCGCCGCCTGCAGGTGATAAGATCGCTATTGCAGGCCGCGTATGGATCGTGGAGGAAGTCGACCACAAAAAGAGAGACGTATACTGTACACTTGTCAAAGGGCGGATCCCTGCCTATTTCGGCGATGTGGCAGGTGACATTCACACTCGTATTCTGGAGCGTATGTACGGCGTCCTTTCCGAAGAAAGGGACTATCCTTATCTGATGCCGCACGCGGTCTGCCGCCTGGCCGATGCGCGGGAGACTTTTAGGAAATCTCTGATGCCGGAACGCCCTCTTATTCATCTGGGCGGAAAGATGTGGGCTTTGTTCCCCTGGGTCGGAAGCTATGCCTTTCTTGCCATGGAGCGGTTTTTGAAGCTGCGCTGTGGGAAAAGGCTCGGCCTTAACGGACTGAATTCATCTCGTCCCTATTATATGCAGTTTACCATGCAGGTCAGTGAGGAAGAGTTTTACAAAATTGTCTGCCAGGAGGCAGCAAAGCAGTTTGATCCGCTTGAACTTGTTTATCCGAAAGAGGTCCCTGTTTTTGAAAAATACGATGAGTATGTGCCCTCTGAGCTTGTACGCAAGGGCTTTGCCTTCGGCGTGCTGGATCTGGAGGGAATGAAACAGAGAGTGCACTCCTGGCGTAAATTCCTGGGAGGACAGGAAGAGCTCTGAGGCAGAAACCGAGGAAACACTGATTAAAC
>CACZPF010000106.1 GCA_902782975.1 uncultured Lachnospiraceae bacterium | reverse complement strand
CGTAGGTGACTGGAACTTTGGAAGCGCCATTTCCCTCATCCTTGCTGTGATCATTCTGGTCTTCATGCATATGATGAAGAAGATGGACCCGCAGGACGATTAAGGAGGGCTGCCGATGAAAAAGAAAAGCTTTTTTTCGAGATTTTATGTGGTGCTCTGTCTGGCATTTTTCTATCTGCCGATCCTGGTCACCATGATATTTTCTTTTAACTCGTCCAAATCCCTGACCCATCTGACAGGTTTTTCTCTCCGGTGGTATCAGGAACTGATCAGCAATGTAGAGATCAGTAAAGCGGTATATGTATCTGTTTCCGTGGCGATCCTGGCAACGGTCATCTCCACCGTTCTCGGAACCATTACCGCTATCGGCCTCTCCCGAAGCCGCAAGGTTGTAAGAGACCTTCTTATGAATGTGAATGAGATCCCGATTCTTAATCCGGAGATCGTGACCGCCATCGGCCTGATGCTGCTTTTTTCCTCCATCGGGTTCAGAAAAGGCTACGTCACCATGCTGCTGGCTCATATCGCATTCTGTACACCCTATGTGATCACCAGTGTTTATCCCAAGGTACGGTCTCTGGACCCGAACCTTGCCAACGCCGCCATGGACCTGGGCGCCAGCCCCTATGAGGCTCTGACAAAGGTCATCGTTCCCATGATCAAAGAGGGTATCTTTGCCGGAGCGCTTCTGGCGTTTACCATGTCCTTCGATGATTTTGTCATTTCCTATTTTGTATCCGGTAATGGTGTCAAGAATATTTCCATCGTGGTCTACAACATGACCAAGCGTATCAATCCGACGATCAATGCGCTTTCCACTTTGGTGATCCTGGTGATCATCGTGGTCCTGGTGCTGATGAATGTGGTGCCCGCAGTCATGGCGAAACGGGGATATAAAGGAGGTGCCAGCAGGCGCACGCGGATCATTGCGGCGGCTGCGGCGGTCGTTCTTTGCGCCGGCCTGATCAGATGCGGCAGCGTGGCGAGCGGCCACCATGTACTGAAGGTCTACAACGCAGGAGAATATATCGATCTTTCCCTGCTGGAGGAGTTTGAAGAGGAATATGGCTGTACTGTCATCTACGAGACCTTTGAATCCAACGAGATGATGTATACCAAGCTTTCCAGCGGAGAATCCTATGATATCCTGATCCCGTCGGATTACATGATCGAGCGCCTGATCAAGGAAGATTATCTCCAGCCCATCGACTGGGACCTGATCCCCAACCGGGAAAACCTTCTGCCGGATGTTCTGGACCGGGCTTATGATCCCGGCAACAAGTACGGATGCCCTTATTTCTGGGGAACAGTAGGTATTCTGTATAATACGAATGTCATCGATGAAGAAGACCTTTCCCAGGGATGGGAACTTCTTCGCAATACAAAGTATAAAGGCGACCTCTACATGTATGACTCAGAGCGTGACTCTTTCATGATCGCCCTCAAGGCTCTTGGCTATTCCATGAATACCACCAGCGAGCAGGAGATCGAAGACGCCTACAACTGGCTGATCGAACAGAGAGATACCATGGAGCCCATCTATGCCGGAGATGATGTGATCGACAATATGATCTCGGGCAACAAATCCATGGCCGTCGTCTATTCAGGCGATGCCTCCTATATAATCAGTGAAAATGACGAACTGGATTATCTGACACCGGGACAGGGAACCAATGTCTGGTATGATGCAATGGTCATCACCCGCGACTGCAGTGAGGTAGATCTGGCTCATGATTTCATCAACTTTATGATTTCGGAAGAAAGTGCTCTTGCCAATACGGAAGAAGTAGGATATACTTCCACCGTAAGCAGTGCTTTTGAAGAAATGAAGGTTGGCACCTACGAGGGAATATCTTCTTACATTCCTGACATAGAAAACCCCGATAATGAGATCTTTGCCTATCAGGAGCCGAAGATCAAACAGCGATATGCAGAACTCTGGACCAAGGTAAAGGCGCAGTAAGGCCGCAATATCCTGTCGGGTCCGGAAAGGTGAAAAGGCCGGCTCACGCATATCCGGCCGTGAAAGGAGTAACGTATGGAACTTAGAAGACCAGCAGCACTTGTTATGACGGGCATCCTGGCACTGGCCCTTCCGCCGGCAGGAGTTTTCGCGGCAGAGGATGAACTTGTACTCTACACATGGGAAGCCATGTTCCCCCAGGAGGTCCTGGACGGATTTACGGAAGAGACAGGCATCAAAGTAATTTATTCCAATGTTGATACTGACGAGACCATGCTGGAGAAACTGGCCATGGCAAAGGGCGGCGATTACGACGTAGTTGTTGCGGATGATTATATCATCGAGCAGGTCGTGAAAGAAGGGCTGGCAGCGGAGATCGACAGGGACATCGTGACCAACTTCGGGAATATCAACAGCCTGTATCAGGGGCAGTTCTATGATCCGGAGGATCTGTATACTGTTCCTTACGGAGCCGGTATTCCGCTGATCGTCTATGATCCGGAGGAGGTTGATTTTGAGATCAAAGGATACAATGATCTTTGGAATGAATCTCTGGAGGACAGTGTGGCGCTTACGGCCAATTACAGAGTCATCTGCGGCATCACGAATCTGGCACTCGGAAAGAGCATGAACGAAGAAGATGTGGCTTCCATCGAGGAGACCGGGGAAAAGCTGATCGAGCTTGCTCCGAATGTACGGATGATCCAGGATGACAATACCCAGAACGCCCTGCTGAACGGGGAAGCCGCAGCAGCATTTCTGTATACTTCTCAGGTAACGACTGCCCTTGCCGAAAATCCGGATCTTAAGGTGGTTTATCCGGAGGAAGGTCTTGGTTTCGGCATTATGGCCATGTTCGTTCCAAGCACGGCTCCGAACAGCGAGGCGGCATACAGATTCATCAATTATATTCTGGAGCCGGAAGTATCCGCGCAGTGTTTCGACTACATCGGGTACTACTGTACCACCAGGGCTGCCGATGAATATGTACAGAACCAGGATCTGGTGGTTCCGGATGAAGTTGCCAGCGGAGCAGGCGGAGAGATCATTCAGAACATAAGCCAGGAAGCAGAAGAAGCCTACAGCCGGATCTGGACAGCTTTTAAGGATGCCTGTGACTGATGGCAGCAGGATCCACCCTGACAGCAGACCCGTGAATGGTTTCGGGGAATTGACCTTTATTGAATAGTTTTTTAGTGAACAGTCCTTATGGAAAAGATAGAAAAAATCGATTATTGTACAGCAGCAGATATTAAACGGGAACTGCGGCAATTCAGCAAAGCCTGTATGTGGGTCACCGGGCATCTGATGGTGGATGCAGAACAGGCACCGGAGGATGAAGATCTGTCGGAACAGCTGAAGATCATCACCGGAAAAAGTTTTTCGGAAGCCGTAAGAAGCCTGATCGAGAACCAGAGCCTGACCGCAGCCTGCGCCGTGCGGGCTAATGCGGAAGAACTGGGAGAAACGTTTTCTGATCTGGAGGATCCTTCGATCCGGTCCTGGATCAGAAATGTAAAGCAGGTATCAAGCCAGATCGCCTATATCCTGGAGAAATAAGGTTGCTTTTTTATCCGGATAATAAAAAGAGATGACCGTCTCATTCCTCTTTGGAAACAAAAGAAGAGTGAGACGGTCTTTTGTATCCGGAGAACTCCTCCGGTATGAAGGCTGTCTGCATGTTTTTATGTATTTTCTGCTTCTACATCCCGGCAACGGCTTCTTTTAATGCGCGGATATGGGCGGGGGTAGTTCCGCAGCAGCCGCCGATGATGGAAGCACCGGCCCTGACGATGTCTTTCATCTGCTCTGCAAATGTTTCCGGTGTCATGGTATAGACGGCATGGCCCGTCGGCATTACCTCCGGAAGACCTGCATTCGGCTTGGCAATAACGGGGACATGCACCGTTTCACGGATCGAACGGATCATGTCCGTAAGAGATGCCGGTCCGTTGGAACAATTCAGTCCGACGGCGCAGGCACCGGCTTTTTCAAAATCGAGACAGGCAGAAGGAATATCCCGGCCTGTAAAAAGACGCCCCTGCTCATTCATTGTTACAGTACAGATAACCGGAAGGTCTGCAGCCTCCCGTACCGCCTGGATCGCAAGAAGCGTCTCTTTGTCGTCCAGCATCGTTTCCGCGACAATAAAATCGACACCAGCCTCCTTCAGATACCGTACCTGTTCTTTATACGTATCCAGGACTTCTTTCTCGGTCATATCGCCGTAAGGCTCAAGCATCTCACCGGTTGTCGTTATATCTCCGGCTACCAGGATCTTTCCGGACGAGACGCCGGCTTGTGTCATTTCAAAAGCGGCAGCCACTTCTCTGGAATATCCTGCAAGAGTATGGTTTAATTCTTCGATCCTGCGTTCTTCTGAATGCCGGGCAAGGTTGATCCTGTTGGCACCAAAGGTCGGTGCATACAGGACACGGCTGCCGGCTTCAAGATATTCGCGCTGCAGCTTCTGGATCACAGCCTTATGATTCAGTACCCACAGTTCCGTGCAGGCCCCTCTCGGCATACCGGCGGCCATCAGGTTGGAGCCTGTGGCGCCGTCAAGTATGATCAGTTCTTTTAAATATTCATTGAATTCACTCTGTGTCATTTTCTATCCGTCCTCCAGAAGTTGCAGATTTCATGTTACGTGGGGTGTAAACGGCAGTTCTCTATAGAGGTGCGTCCCGCCGGTACATCAGAATCAGCATAGCACATAAGTGCGATTCGTGCAATTTTTTCGCATAAAATCGTATATTTTTTGTATAAAAGACTATAGGTAAGATTATTGCTTTCCTGTAATAATAAGGGTATAATCAAAATAATGCTCATATAAAACACGCATATAAAACATATTTAGAAGATGGTGATCATGCATGACAGGAATTTTTGATATGCACTGCCATATCCTTCCAAGGGTCGATGACGGTTCAAAAAGTATCGAAGAATCCTTGTGGATGTTAAAAAAAGAATATGATGACGGGGTCCGGCATATAATCCTGACGCCGCACTTCCGGTATGAAATGTTTGAAACGCCCAGAGAAAAGCTGGAGGAGCGGTTCGAAGAATTAAAAGCTCTGGCAGAAAAGGAATTGCCATCTGATCTGAGCCTGCATCTCGGATGTGAGATCCACACCAGCATGGATATGGATGAATGCCTGAAAGCGGGCAGGCGTCTTACCATGGCCGGCTCCCGCTACGTTCTGGCGGAATTTTCGGGAAATGATATTAAACTGTATATAAGAGAACGGGTTGAAAAGCTTCTCATGAGCGGCTATAAACCCATCCTTGCCCATGTAGAACGGTACCGGGTGATCCGGGATGATCCCGCATTCCTGGCGGAGCTAAGAAACCAGGGTGCCTATGTGCAGGTCAATGCGGATACGATCAGCGGGCGGGACGGACTGGGTGCCAGATGGTTTGCGAAAAAACTGATGAAAGATGATCTGATCGACTTTGTGGGGACGGACGGCCACAACAGCAAAGACCGCAGTCCCGAGATGGGAAAATGCGTCCGCCAGATGGTCAAGGTCATGGGGGAAGAATATGCAAGGCGCGTCCTCATCGATAATCCCGCGGATATCATCAGAGGATGAAGCAGACCGCTTACTGAATATCGTCAGATCAATAAAAAGTCAAAACAATGGTAAAGGAGAAATGATTTTGAAAACAATGATCCGCAGAGTGGTTCTTATATGTACGGCCTTCTGTCTTATTATGACAGGTCTGATTTTCAGCAGTTATACGGTAAAGGCGGATGATGAGGGAGAACAGAAATCTGATTTTGTGAATATTCTCCTGGTAGGTCAGGACAAGCGTTCAGAAGAAGAGGAACGTCAAAGAGCTGATACCATGATGGTCGTCACGCTGGACCGTATCGGTCAGAGGGTCTGCATCACATCCTTCATGCGCGACCTGTATGTGGAAATTCCCGGATACGGCGGAGACCGTATGAAT
>CACZPF010000105.1 GCA_902782975.1 uncultured Lachnospiraceae bacterium | reverse complement strand
CGGTCTCATGAAAATCTTTCGGAATTATCTGAAAAGATGTATCAAAATCGCGGAGCGCAACTGCATGCGGATCCGCATTATCGGGGATACGGCAGCCTTCGATCCGGACATTCAGGAAAGTATCCGGAATCTGGAAGAATACTCTTCGAGATTCGATGAATTCTATTTTCAGATCGCACTGAATTACGGGGGGAGGGACGAGATCGTCCGTGCCGTCCGTAAAATCTCCGAAGACATCCGTAAAGGCATCCTCACTCCTGAAGATGTGACGGAAGACCTGGTGGCCAGGTCCCTGGATACTGCAGGGATCCCGGACCCTGACCTTCTGATCCGTACCGGCGGGGAGCAGCGTATATCTAACTTCCTTATGTGGCAGTCTGCCTATACGGAGTTTTATTATACAGATGTTTACTGGCCGGATTTTAATAAAAACGATCTGATTAAGGCCATCGAGGAGTACAATGTCCGCACCCGCAGATTTGGCGGGTGATGAAGAAGATGAAAGACTGTCGGCAGAGACAAGAATCATTTGCCGTGTGTCATTAAGATAATGACAAAAATGACTGGCAGTATGTCGTCAGGATTATCTGGAAATGATTTTTTTGACATGTAGGGCAGGTTTGTGACAGGAGGGTATGTATCAATCATGTTTAAGACCAGGCTGATAAGCGGGATATTTCTGGTAGCAGCGGCACTTCTTACGATCATGAGCGGCGGAATCGTTCTTCTGTGCACCCTTGCCGCGATTTCTCTGATCGGAATGCAGGAATTATACAGGGCAATGGGTGTAAGAGAAGAAAAATTCAATCTTCTGGAAATCACAGGATATGTAAGCATTCTGATCTACTATCTTGGAATGCGTTTCGATTACGACAGATTCGGCATGATGACGGTCCTTCTTTCCCTGATCCTTATGATGTGCGTTTATGTATTCTGTTATCCTGCCTATAAGGCGGAACAGGTCATGGCCGCATTCTTCGGCGTCGTCTATGTGGGCGTCATGCTCTCCCATATCTATCTGACACGGAATCTGGAAGGAGGAGCCTTTATCGTATGGCTGATCTTCCTGTGCTCCTGGGGATGTGACACCTGCGCATACTGCGTCGGCATGCTGATCGGAAAACACAAAATGGCACCTGTCCTCAGCCCCAAAAAATCGGTGGAAGGTGCCGTGGGCGGCGTAGCTGGAGCAGCTCTTCTGGGGCTGATCTATGCGGCGGCGACCCATGGGAAGATACTGGAATATGCACTGATCTGTGCAGTCGGGGCTCTGATCTCCATGGTCGGCGATCTGGCAGCATCCGCCATCAAGCGAAACAGAAACATCAAGGACTACGGGAAGCTGATCCCGGGGCACGGCGGCATACTGGACCGTTTTGACAGTGTGATCTTTACCGCGCCGGTGATCTATTTTCTGGCAAGATTTCTTATCTGACCAAGACAGATAAGGCCGGCATCCGTATGGACGGATATTAAGAACAGAAACCATACGTTTATCGTAAGATAAACGCTTCCATAGACTCGTTCCCGGACGGAGGAATTAAAATTGAAAAAAATAGCGATCCTCGGGTCGACAGGTTCCATCGGAACACAGACCCTGGATGTAGTGCGAAACAATAAAGATATAGAGGTACTTGGCCTTTCCTGCGGAAAGGACATCATAAAACTGGAAGAACAGATCCGGGAGTTTTCTCCCTCTCTGGCGGCCGTCTGGGACGAAAAAGCCACCGAAGATCTGAGGCAGCGCGTAAAAGACATGAATGTCCGGGTCGTTTCCGGCATGGACGGGCTTCTGGAGATCGCTTCCATGAAGGACACCGATATCCTGGTAACCGCTGTGGTAGGCATGATCGGGATCCTTCCGACCATGGAAGCCATCCGCTGCGGCAAGGATATCGCCCTTGCAAATAAAGAGACCCTGGTGACGGCAGGACACCTGATCATGCCGCTTGCCAGAGAGTGCGGCAGTCAGATCCTGCCCGTGGACAGCGAACACAGTGCTGTATTTCAGGCCCTGCACGGCGAAAAAAGGGAGCAGATCCACAAACTGCTGATCACCGCTTCCGGAGGCCCCTTCCGTGGAAGAACACGGGAGGAATTAAAAAATGTGACCCTGGAGGATACCCTGAAGCATCCGAACTGGGTCATGGGCAGAAAGATCACGGTGGATTCCGCCACCCTGGTTAATAAAGGATTGGAAGTTCTGGAAGCCAGATGGCTTTTTGATGTTCCGATCTCGAGGATCCAGGTCGTCGTTCAGCCGAAGAGCATCATCCATTCCATGGTCGAATTTGAGGACGGCGCCGTTATGGCACAGCTGGGAACACCGGATATGCGCCTGCCGATCCAGTATGCCCTGTATTATCCGGACCGGCGGCCGCTTCCCGGCGAAAGGCTGGATTTTACAAAATTAAAAGAGATCACGTTCGATGTGCCGGATGAAAACACCTTCCTCGGCCT
>CACZPF010000104.1 GCA_902782975.1 uncultured Lachnospiraceae bacterium | reverse complement strand
TTGGCCGGCATGGATTCCATATAGGTTCCAAGCTCTGCGCTGTTATCCTGAACTTCTTTATGGATCTGAGCGGAGCATCTGGAGATCTGATCCAGCAGTTCCTTATCTGCGTTTGCATTTTCACTGATGAGCACAGTAGAAACGCATCCCAACTCTGCACGAATGTCGGCTGCTTCCTGGCTGGTCAGGAAATCCAGAACCTCCAGAGCACCATCCAGATTCTTCGCGGTTGTGGGAATGAAATATCCGTTCGAACCACCAAGTACGGCACAGGTGGGGTTGCTTCCCATATTCGGCCAGTCCATAATGACATAATTCTCAAGACCTGTCTTTTCAAGCACACTCTGGGTTACAGAGTTTACACAGAAGATCGACGCCGCTTTTCCATTTGCAAGTGCTGCATAGGCTTCATCATTGGAAAGTGCAAGAGACGCTTCCCCGCCCGGATAATAACAGTCATTATTAAAGGAATCAACAACCATATCGCTGGCTTCTACGACCTTTTCGTCAAAGAAGGAAACCTGTCCGCTGCAGAATGCTTCCATTTCTTCATCTGTATCCCAGATCTGAAGGTATGCATTGCGGATGATCCAGGGTGTCCATCCGGAGGGAATGACCGTGCCGAAAGCATCCGTATTTTCTTTTACCGCATCGCAGAATGCAAGAAATTCATCCCAGGTCCACTTGCCATCTTCGGAAAGTGTCACACCGGCTGCATCTGCCAGATCCTTATTCACGATCATCATCGGGTACACCGTGCTGTAGGCCAGGTTATAGAGGGTTCCGTCATATACACCCATATCAAGAGCGCCCTCAGCAAAACGGCTCTTCCATTCATCTGTCATATATTCATCCAGCGGTGTTGCAAGGTCGGATTCTATAAAAGCGACCATCGAGTTAGGCCAGTACATTAAAAGGTCTACCTCGTCTCCGGCAATTGCTGCCGTTTTGACCGTCTGGATTTCATTCGTTGCATCCCAGGTCTTTATGATCAGGTTATATTTATCGCCGAATTTTTCCCGGATCTTTTCCAGTAAAGGTGCCGTAAATACTTCGTCTGCCACATCAATGTACATTACAAGATCCTGTTTATCGTCTGCATAAACATTCATTCCGAATGCACCTGCTGCCATCAGAGCTGCCATTGCCAGGGAAATAACTCTTTTCTTCATGATCTTTCTCCTTTTCATTTTTCAAAACGATCCTAATGTCATATTAAATTTTTTCAAATGAAGCTTTTTTTGTGCTGCTTTTTCAAATGCTGCTTTTTTAATTCTGCTTTTTCAATGCTGCTTTTTCAATGCGCCTTTTTAATGCTCTCTTTTCATGGATACATTAATCAGGACCAGCTGACGTCTGTCCGCTTTCGGGCTGTGAACAATGAATTTGAAAGATGGCCGTCTCTCTTTTGATGAATTCATTTTATCCTTTTTCACATTTGCCGAAGTATATAAAAAAACTACTCATATATATAAAAAATCCCCGATGCCGCATCTGCACCGGAGATTTTTTATATGTATCGTATCAGATTTCCGTATTTTCTTCTCTTTTTCTAATCTTCTTTTCCTGGTCTCCTTTGCTGCGCATTTCTGAAACAGAACAGCCGTATGTCTGCCGGAATATGCGGGAAAAATACATATATCCCGAAAATCCTACTGCCTCCCCGATTTCATTTACTTTCATATTGGAATAAAGAGCCAGAGAACGGGCCTTGTCCATACGCAGCTTTGTCACATAATCCGTCAGCACAGTTCCGACTTCCTTTTTAAACTGCGAAGAAAAATGATTAGGTGACATTCCCGCTATTTTTGCCGCATCGGAAACACCTATGGGCTTTGAATAGTTTTCATCAATATAGGAAAGCGCCAGGCGTATACCATGGCTTACATGCAGATCCGGTTCCACACCTGTATTTATGCCGGCCGCAGAAATATAATACTCCTCTAACAGCTTCAGATACGCAAAGAGCGTATCTGCATTTTTACATGACCGCACAAATGTTTCATAAAACATTCTGTCGATTTTTTCATTCTTCCATACCAGACGGGACAGTTCCTGCCGTAGAGTCTGATTCTTTACCGGATTTTTCAGCAGACAGTCCTGTAATGCAATGATCATCTTTTTTATAACAGCCGGATCTTTCCTGCCTTCTGCATTCTGACCCAGCGCCTGTATGTATTTCGCTGCCACCACCGGAATATGTTCTCTAAAACAAGCTTCTGCAGACAGAAAAACAAATCGTTCCGGATAGTAAAAATACAGTTCCGCGGCTTCTCTTCCCTGACGGAAGCCCTCCGGCAGTGCTTTTATGTCATGAGATGCGCTGATGCCGGAAATGATCTCTATCTCCTGTCCGGCTAAAATCGTCTGTGCCATCTCCAGCACCTTTTTAAGACTGTTCTGATAATAGACGGTCTCAAGAGCAGAATTGCTGCCTTTCACAAGCACAACAACACTTTCACTCATCGAAGGCAGTATAAGAATATCATCACAATTCCCGGCAGCTTCCGCCAGAGCTGTATGAATCTGTTTCATGATTTTCTCATTTTCCTGCGGCATTTCGTTATATCTTGCCCGCTGGTCCATATTGATCCCGTAGACAGGCAGGACAACTGCAGTAATCAGATAATCTTCCTTCAGAAAAGGATATTTTCCGGCCATGAGCTGGCGAATTCCTTTTCCATCCTTTTCTTCGCCGGTTTCATAGATCAAATGACATTCCTGGCGAAGGGATTCTTTTTGATGCTGCGCTGCTTTTTCTCTTTCCTTTTTCAGTTCTTCTACATGTTTGCAGATCATCTGCTCCAGCGTTTTCATCTGGATCGGCTTAAGAATATAGTCGGCTGCCCCCAGAAGAAGTGCCTCGCGGCAATAGTCAAATTCGGAATAAGCTGAAATAAAGATGACGCGGCTGTCCGTTTGAAGTTTTCTTACCTCCCGGATCATCTCAAGACCTGTCATTCCGGGCATCTGAATATCAGCCAGGATCAGGTCCGGCATATGATTCTTTACCATTTCCAGCGCCTGAAGCCCGTTGGCTTCCGTCTCCACCTGCTCAATCTGCAGTTTTTTCCAGTCAACGGCATATCGGATCCCTTCTCGAATCTGGTAATCATCATCTACTATCAAAAGTTTCATAGCCTGTACTCCTGTATCTCAATGCCAGCTTCTGCTCTCTGCAGCACACGAATCGCATTACTGACAATTCATCTGCCGCCGGTCCGCCTGTTATCCATCGACTTCGTCAGATTAGTCCACTCCGCCAAGCTTTCTTAAAGTATCACCCGTTACCCGGTAAACTGTCCATTCCTCCATGGGTTCTGCCCCCAGTGAAAGATAAAAGTCAATGCTGGACCGGTTCCAGTCAAGACAGGACCATTCCAGCCGGCCGCATCCTCTTGATACGGCGATCTCCGCCAGTTTCTTCAACGTGGCTTTCCCGCATCCTTTTCCCCGGTATGCCGGTTCTATAAAAAGATCCTCCAGATAAATGCCTGCTCTTCCGAGGAATGTGGAAAAATTATGGAAAAACAGGGCATAGCCCACTTCCTTCCCGTTTTCACAGGCAAAGATCACTTCTGCCTTCTGTTTTTCAAATATCCATTCCTTCAGCAGCTCTTCCGTAGCGATGACCTGATCTTCCAGTTTTTCGTAGACAGCCAGCCCCCGGATAAAAGATAAAATAAGCGCGCAGTCTTCTTCTTTTGCAAAACGAAATGTCAATTGATCCATAAAAAATTTCTCCTGTATGGCTGATGCCATTTAAGAACTGATTTTACGTATCTTCAGAAATCGGATGTCCCTCGATGTTCTGTTCTTCTTTATTATTTCCTGCTTTGCTGTTTCTCTATTGATTATTCTCCTTCTCCAGAAGATCCGGCCGGAGCCTTCTTGTGATTTCCAGCGCCTGCTGCTGCCGGAAGGCCCGTATCTCTTCATGGTTTCCGCTTAAAAGGACCTCCGGCACAGGCATGCCTTCCACCACTTCCGGTCTTGTGTACTGGGGATATTCCAGAAGGCCGTTTTCGAAAGACTCTTCTTCTGCACTTCCTTCCCGCAGGTTTCCCGGCAGAAGCCGGAGAACAGAATCCACTACCGCAATTGCCGCCGGCTCACCACCGCTCAGCACAAAATCCCCGAGGGAGATCACTTCATCCGCCACCGTCTCTGCCCTCGCGTCAATTCCCTCATAGTGGCCGCAGATCAGGATCAGATGCTCTTCCTGGCAGAGGCGCCTGGCTGTTTTCTGTTCATAGCGTGTCCCTTTAGGTGAAAGAAGAATGGTATGTGCCCTTTTCCCCGAGGCATTCTTTACGCTTTTCACAGCATCCAGTACAGGCTGTGCCCTGAGGATCATTCCCCGTCCGCCTCCGTAGGGCGAATCATCGACATGCCGGAAGCTTCCGTTCGCATAAGCACGTATATCTACAATTTCTACCTCAGCGAGTGCCAGCTGCCCGGCCCTGGCTGCTACATGAGACTTTAAAAAATCCCCAAAATATTCCGGGCAGATCGTAAGAATTGAAATCTTCAGCATCATTCCATCAGTTGGTGCCTGACACCGTTACAAAGTCATTGCGACGCTGCTGCAATGCCATTACCGTACCATTGCTATATCATTACAATATTATTGTCATTGTTGTAAAATCGTTAACGGAGGATCTTTCTGGCAAACTCTGCCGCCGCTTTCAGATCTGCTTCATCGGGTTTTCCCTTATGAATGCCTTTAAATTCCCCCTTACAGTGGAATTCCCGCTCATCCATCGGAATGCCGACTTTATCTGCCTCTGCTTTCACTTTCTTATAGGTAGAATTCAGCATTGCAGCAGAACCGAAGTTGACAATTTTCCCGACCTTGTTCTTGTCGAGACCTTTGATAAAAGCCCTTACCTCCGGATCGATACTAAAAGCATAATAGGAATTTCCCAGGAATAAAATATCCACGGGCTCAGTAATCGGCGCACTGATCGGAAGCGCCTCCGCACCGACTGCCTTTCCGATCGACTCGGCAAGCCTCTTCGTGTTTCCGGTTTTTGTATAATATCTAACTGCAATTTTCATGTTTAATCTCCATTCCGGGGATCCTCCCCATAAAATCTTCAACTGAATTATGTATGCTTTTGTGCAGATGTACTGTCATCCACACAGTCACACCGTGTAACAGGATGCGTCAAAGAACGGCAGTGCCCGTACCTTCTCCAGATGCTCCTTAAGCAGGGCCATCTCTTCTTCTGTAATCGGATGGCCGATCATTTCATCAATATGTTCCACTGCAAACCGAAAATGATGATAATTTCCCGGAGGAACGATCGTGTCCACGTTTAGTGACAGAGCGTATTTTACCGCTGCCATCAGAAGGTCCGGCTGCTCCTCCACATCGAAGGGCTTGCACCAGGACTTGGGATATTTTGAGGCATAGCGGTCTTCGCTGCTGCTGAAGGCACGTTCGATCATGGACTTCATGCAGAGCACGCCCATTCCCTTCTCCTTTGCTTTTTTGACGAGGGTATTGCCCATGCCGTAAGCCATGTTCATATGCCAGTTAAAGGGGAACAGAACGGTATCGAAATCGTAAAGCTCTATTGCCTTAAGTGCAACCGCTTCACTGTGGGCTGTTATGCCAAGATTCCTCGCGGTTCCGTTTTCCTTCATTTCCTGCATCATCTCCATAACACCACCAGGGCCGAAGGCGGCTTCGATATCCTCCATGGTTTTCAGTGCATGCATCTGATAAACATCAAAATAATCCGTTTTTAAAAGCCGTAAAGATTCTTCCATCAGCGGCTGTGCTTTGACGCGAAGCCGCTCCTCTGTCTTACAGGCAAGATAGATCCTGTTTCGATAAGGTGCCAGAGAGTGTCCCAGCATCTCCTGGGCATTCCCGTAGGTAGGCGCTACATCAAAATAGTTGATTCCCTGATCGACCGCCCAGGCAACCTGCTTGTCTGAGCCTGCCTGCTCATAGGGTTCCATGGCTCTGTCATCCAGAATAGTCGAAGAGACAATACCGCCATACACCACTGCAGATACATCAAATCCTGTTTTTCCAAGTCTGCAATATTTCATAAAAATCCTTTCTTCCGAATACTTAGATCCGTTTGTCTCTGTGTTGTAATTGAGCCATTTCTATTATAACAGACCATATAGAATTTCTCCATAAAAATCAGGAGACAGGTGAGAGACAGGGGACGGTTCTTTACTGTACAGATCTGTTTTGACCGCCTGTGCATATAGGAGAGGCTGCCGTTCAATATATCATAATTTCAGATTAGCCTGCATTTATACTTCCAGGTTATTTCACTGACAGCATACATCCAAAACATAAGTTTACCGCATATAGCCGTTTACCGGCGTTCTACGGTAAACTTTTCATCATTTTGCTCTGCTGCCGGAGCCATTTTGGTCTCATAGTTTACCGCATATAGCCGTTTACCGGGATTCTACGGTAAACTTTTCATCATTTTAATCTGCTGCCAGGGCTATTTTAGT
>CACZPF010000103.1 GCA_902782975.1 uncultured Lachnospiraceae bacterium | reverse complement strand
TAGGATGCGCACAGATCTGCATAGGAAATATGCCGCTTTACGCGGCGCAGATCTGGCGCAGTAACCGCCAAAGTGAAGAGAACTTTGGTGGTTACCATAAAATGACTGCTATTAAATTCAGCGTCCGGTTTTAGTGAATAAATCATAAATAAACAGTATATAACAGTTGACAACAGTTTCATACTGTTATATACTGTTTATTGTCAGGAAGAAAAATAACTGCAGAACTTTTCTTCCAGTGTTGTAAAGCGCATACAAGACTGGTTCCTGACAGGAAGTTACTATTCACGGCATGGTTCACGGCATGTCCGGATAAAATAGTAGATTTGTCGTGTCCGCACATAAAAATCCACTATTCTATCCGGACAGGACAATGAAAACTGCCGCTTCAAAAACATGAGGAGTTCAGGCATGTAGTGCGAGGAGAGCCTGCAGGGCAGGAATTCCGAATGTTTTGCAGGAACCGTGAATAAGTAACGACAGGAGGAAATCTGAATATGCATATTATCATCAATAATTCATCCATGATACCGGTCTACGAGCAGGTCGTAGAACAGATCAAACTTGAGATCATCAACGGAAATCTACCGGAAGGGTCGGCTCTTCCTTCCGTACGAAGCCTGGCTAATGAGCTGAAGATCAGTGCACTGACAGTGAAGAAAGCATACGACAGGCTGGAGGAGGAAAGGTTTATTGTCACGGTCCACGGAAAAGGCAGCTATGTGGCGGAAACCGACAGGCAGCTGGCTCTGGAAGCCCGCCGGAAGGCGGTGGAGGAGGATTTTTCCATTGCTATAGACAAAGCCAGAAATGTAGGACTTTCGAACGATGAGATCCGTGAGATTCTGGAAATCCTTCTGGAAGAGGAATGAGCGGAAAGGAAATAAAGAATGATCAAACTAACAAATCTTCAAAAAAAATATGGCGATTTTGAATTAAATGTTTCCATGGAGATCCCCGCCGGGACGGTTGTCGGCCTGATCGGAAAGAACGGAGCAGGCAAAAGCACCACTATCAAAGCGATTCTGGGCCTGATATATCCGGATGGGGGAAGTGTTGAGGTTTTTGGCAAAACGCCGTTCGAATTCAAAAAGAAAGAAAAAGAAGCGATTGGGGCTGCCCTTTCGGACTCCGGATTTTCCATGATGCTGAATGCGGAGGATGTGGTTCATATCCTGAAAAAAATGTATTCTGACTTTGACGAAAGTTATTTCCGGAAATGCTGTTCCGAACAGGGGCTGGACATGCGGAAAAAAATCAAGGATTATTCCGGCGGGATGAAGGCGAAGCTTCGTGTGATCACAGCTATTTCCCATAAGGCAAAACTTCTGGTCCTTGATGAACCTACGTCCGGGCTGGATGTTGTAGCCCGAAATGAGATTCTTGATATGTTCCGCAGCTATCTGGAAGAAGATAATGAACGGTCCATCCTGATCAGCTCGCATATTTCTTCTGATCTGGAAGGTCTTTGCGATGTGCTATATATGATCCACAACGGACGGATCCTTCTGCGGGAAGATACGGATGTCATCATGGGCAGGTACGGAATTTTGCGGGTCAGTGAGGAACGATATAATACTCTGGATAAAAAATACCTTCTGGCAAGTAAAAAGGAAGGATTCGGCTACAGCTGCCTCACCAATGAAAAACAGTTTTATCTGGAAAACTATCCTGACGTAGTGATGGAAAACGGCAATATTGACAATATCATCATTATGATGCTTGGGGGTAAATGATATGTCGGGTTTAATAGAAAAAGATATACGCCTGCTGCTTCAGAGGAAAAGCATTCTGATCATGTATGTTTTTATCGCGTGCTTTATGAGTTTTTATACAGACTCTACATTTATCGTCAGTTATTTTTGTATGATCGGCACCATGCTGGCTATTTCCACCATCAGCTATGATGAATTTGATAATGGCTATCCTTTTTTGATGACTCTTCCTATCAGCAGGGCGACTTACGCGGTCGAAAAATATGCACTCACAGCAGCCTGCTGTCTACTTTGCTGGGTTGGTTCGGTCGGCCTTCAGGCTGCAATCATGGGTCTCCGGAAGATACCCTTTGATCTGTCAGAGATGCTTAGTCTGTATATACTGTTTTTCCTTGCATTTCTGATCGTGGCTTCCGTAATGCTCCCTGTCGAATTAAAATTCGGTGTGGAAAAAGCGCGGATTTTTATGTTCGTGATCTTTGGCATTGTGATGATTCTGACGGTTACGGCAGGTAAACTGATGACATTTGCAAAGGAAAAGCTATCCGTCAATTTTGACGGGATCATAGAGACGCTGAATACCCTGCCAAAGGCCGCAGTCGTTTTGATGTTCCTGGCGGCAGCAGCTGTCTGTCTTGCCATATCTTTGACGGTCAGTATCGGTATTATGAAGAAAAAGGAATATTAGCAGGAAAATGTACAGGTCAGGAAGAAAGATACTGTTCCCGTTCCTTTACTACATTTTTTGCGATAACCTGTCCGATCCCTTTGATCTGCAGCAGATCATCGATTGATAAAGACAGCAGTTGATCCAGCGTTGTCACTCCTGAGTTCAGGAGACAGCGCCTGGTATGCGGGCATGATATAATCTGATCCAGCTCAGAAGGCGGAAGATCTGCGCATTTTTTCATCATTCAGAACCCCTTCTCAAATAAAGAAAAAAGAGGACGGATGACTTCCGTCCTCTCATCGTTTTGATCAGCCGAAGTATCTCTCCAGCAGGCCCTTGAATGCCTTGCCGTGTCTGGCCTCGTCGCGTGCCATTTCATGAACTGTGTCGTGGATGGCATCGAGATTGGCTGCTTTGGCGCGTTTTGCCAGATCGGTCTTTCCTGCCGTTGCACCATTTTCAGCGTCTACGCGAAGCTGCAGGTTTTTCTTGGTGCTGTCGGTAACCACTTCGCCAAGAAGTTCGGCGAACTTTGCAGCATGCTCTGCTTCTTCAAAAGCGGCTTTCTCATAATAAAGACCTACTTCCGGATATCCTTCGCGGAAAGCAACCCTTGCCATGGCAAGATACATACCAACTTCGGAGCACTCGCCCTGGAAATTTGCTCTCAGGTCTGCAAGAATATCTTCGCTTACGCCCTGGGCAACACCAACTACGTGTTCAGCAGCCCATGTCATTTCTTCATCCTGCTTTGTGAACTTTTCTGCCGGAGCCTTACAGATCGGACATTTTTCCGGAGGTGTATCTCCTTCATGAACATATCCGCAAACACTACAAACCCATTTTGCCATAATTATATTCTCCTTTACTATGTTAAATTTTGAACATTGTTTACCTCATAAAAGGTATCACACTTCATGAAATAAGTCAATATTTTTAGAGTATTAAGGAAAGGATAGTTGAAACGACAGAAATTTGCCTGTTCTAACTTTAAAGCTGTCTCATAATTACTTGCCCAAAAAGAATCCATTATTATCTCTGCACTGATCCATTTTTATGGAGAATGAAAAAACTCCGCAGCCTCAGACAGGTGGCGCGGAGTCGTTCTTTCAGGCTGTGCTTTTTTTACAGCCTCTTTTCTCACTTTACGGCACGGAGCATGTACAGTGGTGTAGCACCATAGAATAGTTTTTCTTTTTCGCTCCAGAGTTCCTGCGTCACGTCCCGGACAAAGGAGACTTCCTTTACGGGCAGCTGCTTTAGTACACCATAATCAAAATCGGGACGCTGGGCCATTCCGAACACGCGGAAATTTTTGGGTTCATAGTCACTGTCAATATACTCGTAGGAACCGTCGTGGGTGAAACCGCTGCCATATTTTAACAGCCCTTCCTTTTCTCTTTGGATCGCTTCATCGCGAACAGGGCCCGGCTGATAGGGCAGATGCCAGTTTGCGTCAAAGATCAGCATAACGCCGCCCGGTTTCAGTACACGCAGCCACTCGGCATATACCTTCAGGTGTTCCCGGATGATATGTGTCACATTGCGGCTGATCACCAGATCAAAAGTGCCGTCTTCAAAAGGCAGCGCTCCGAAATCGCCCTGCCGCAGGTCGGGCCGGACCTGAAAATGTGCCGCATTTTCGCGGGCATGGGAGAGCATCCCCTCCGAACCGTCTATTCCTGTTACGTCATGACCTGCTTTCGAAAGAAGGACAGAAAAAAAGCCGGGACCGCAGCCCGCGTCAAGAACACGCATCGTCCGGTCCTTAAAAGAATTTTCTTCGATCAGACTGAGCCACTTCTGAGGCCGGTCCGTTTCAAATTCCTCAATTACGTATTTATTGTAATTATCCGAGCGGACGGTCCAGTTTTCGTTGATCTGTTCCTGTGAGATCATATTTGTTTCTCCTCCATAAGCGCCGGCAAAAAACTTGCCGGCGCTGTTCTGTTTTTAAACGTTTTTTGTATTTATAGTAAACGATAAGCCTGCACCGACAGGCCTGCCTCGACAAACCTGATCGGCCGGACTTACACCGTTAGCACAGAAGCGAGCAGTTTTTTTGTATACTCCTCCTTCGGATGATTGATGATCTGCCGCGTCGGACCTTCTTCTACAACTTTTCCGCCGTACAGGACATAAGTCCTGTCACAGAAGCTGCTGACCAGTGCAAGGTCATGTGAAATGAAAAGATAGGAGATGCCGGTTTCCCGGCGGATCCTGCCAAGCAGTTCGATTACCTGCGCCTGCACTGAAACGTCCAGGGCAGAGGTGGCCTCGTCGCAGATCAGGAGTTTTGGTTTCTGGGCAATGGCTCTTGCAATAGCAGCTCTCTGACACTCACCGCCGCTCACCTGCATAGGATAGAAGGAGGCAAAACGTCTATCCAGGCCGACAACGGCCAATAGCTCTTCTATTTTGTCTTTTCTGTCTCTGGAGCTGCCCATGACTGGTTTCAAAGCATCCCCGATGCTCTCACCAAGCGTCAGTCGGGGATCGAAGGAAGAACGCGGCTCCTGAAAGATCATTTTCATGTTCCGATATGCGCTGCGAAGTCTGGAGCCCTTTATCGTTACAAGATCTGTTCCGCAGAAGCGCACGCTTCCGGAATCGGGAAGGATCAGCCTTGTAATGATCCTGGCCAGAGTTGACTTCCCGCAGCCGCTTTCCCCGACTATACCGACGCATTCTCCTTCCAGGACAACAGCCGACAGGTCATCCAGTGCTTTAAAACGCTTTCCGCCGCGTTCCCGGAAGGTTTTTGTAATATGTTCGAGCTCAAGAACCGGAACGCTCATGCTTTTGTACCTCCATTCTGCCGCACAATGTCCAGTGATCATCGCCGACCATGCGCTTTGACAGTAAACATGTCTCACATTCATTTACGGAGATGGTACAGCGGGGAGCAAAAGCACAGCCTCTTGCCGGGAATATATCCGGTTTTCGCCCGGGAATCCCCACCGGCGGTTTTCCGTCGAGTGTAGGGATCGCCTGCAGAAGGGCTTTCGTGTACGGATGAGCAGGATTTTGCATCACATCGTTCCGGGATCCGTATTCCAGGATCCTTCCTCCGTACATGACCGCGATCCGGTCCGCCATTTTTGCTACGACCCCCATGTTGTGGGTGATCAGAAGAATGCAGGTTCCGTATCTGTCGCGCAGGCGTATCAGTTCCTCAACGATCTGCGCCTGTACCGTTACATCCAGCGCACTGGTAGGCTCATCCGCCAGCAGGATCTTCGGATCCAGCGCCATGGCAAGTGCAATGGCGACCCGCTGGTTCATGCCGCCGGACAGCTGTACCGGGCAGCTGTTCAGAATACGTTCTGTGTCCTGAAACTCCATGTTTTTCAGGATCTCGGCTGCCTTTTTCCGGGATTCTGCCCTGCTTATCCCCGTATCGTGAGCGCGCAGCGCCTCATAAAACTGAATATGGATCTTTCGTATGGGATCGAGGGAAGCACCCGGCTCCTGAAAGACAACGCCGATCCCGGATCCCCGCACAATCCGAAGCTCCGACTCTTTCATTGTCCGGATATTCCGGCCCCGGTAAGTTACGGTCCCTTCTGTGATCTCAACCCGCCCGGGCAGCTGCTGGATCGCATGAAAAAGTGTCGACTTGCCGCAGCCGCTCTCTCCGATCACACAGGTGATCTGGCCGGGATAAAGAGTCAGGCTGACATTGTGAATAACCGGTGATGCTGCGCCGGGATATCGTACACTCAGATCCGTGATCTCCAGCAGTTTTTCCTGTTCCATGATTCGGCTCCTTTCGGATGACAGAAGACCGGTCCTCTGTCATCCGCCAAAATGTTTTTATTTCACACAGGTCTGCCAGTTAATATGGTAGTAATCCACCGGCGACTGGACCAGACCCTCGACAGAATCCTTCATGGCCATGTACATGTTCAGATGATACATATTGCATATGGAATTGTCGGAGAGGACTTCCTGATCGATCTGGGCGGCAAGTTCTGCGCGCCTGGCAGTATCAAATTCCACAGCCAGTTCTCCCAGCAGGCGGTCTACTTCGGGTTTGCTGATCTTTCCGAAATTCTGGGTTCCGCCGGTGCCGTAATTGTTCATCAGATAAGAGTAGGGATCGCCGGTCGGCAGGGTTACTTCGGCGTAAACACTCAGGTCATATGTTCCGGCATTTCCGCGCTCTTCGGTAGATTCCAGCTGTTCAAAAGAAACATCCATGCCAAGCTGGCGAAGTGCAGAC
>CACZPF010000102.1 GCA_902782975.1 uncultured Lachnospiraceae bacterium | reverse complement strand
GAAGGGACCTTAAATAGTAACTCCTGTCCGATCGGCTTAAACCTGCCTATTGACAAAACTTGGACCAAGAGATTAAAGTAGAATCAGATTCCGGACAACGGCTGTTTATGAAATGGAGGATGAGCTTTATGGAAGGCAATATGAAAGTAGCAATTATGCTGGACAAGATGAAGATGGGATTTGTAGAGAGACCGATCCCGACCCCAAAGGATGACGAAGTACTGGTAAAGGTAGAATATGTAGGTGTTTGCGGTTCGGACCTTCATTATTATGAACAGGGCCGGATCGGTGATTATATTGTAGAACCGCCCTTCGTGCTGGGCCATGAATCCGGCGGAACCGTTGTGGAAGTCGGCAAAAACGTTAAGCATTTAAAGGTTGGAGACAAAGTGGCGCTTGAGCCTGGCAAGACCTGCGGGCACTGTGAATTCTGCAGAACAGGACGTTACAATCTGTGTCCGGATGTCATTTTCTTTGCCACACCCCCGGTGGATGGTGTATTCTGCGAATATGTAGCGCACGAGGCAGATCTCTGCTTCAAACTGCCCGACAACATGGACACGATGGAAGGCGCACTGATCGAGCCGCTCGCGGTCGGTTTCCACGCTGCAAAACAGGGAAATGCACACTTTGGACAGACAGCTATGGTGACGGGGTCCGGCTGTATCGGCCTTGTTTCCATGATGGCGCTCAAGACCCTCGGTGTTTCCACCGTTTTCCAGGTGGATATCATGCAGAAGCGCCTTGATAAAGCACTGGAGCTGGGAGCTACGGCAGCACTAAACGGAAAAGAAGTAAATGTAGTAGAAGAAGTCAAACGCCTCACCGACGGTAAAGGCGTAGATCTGGTTATTGAAACGTCCGGGAGCGAGATCTGTGCCCGTCAGGGAATCGAAGCCCTCAAAAAAGACGGGACCCTGGTACAGGTCGGGTACAGTGCGTCCGGTGATATGTGCCTCCCCACCAGCATGATCTGCGATAAGGAGATCACGATCAAATCCGTATTCCGCTATCGCCATATTTATCCGCTGGCGATCCAGGCCGTCGCCGAAGGCAGGATCAACCTCAAGGGAATCGTGACCAATTACTTTGACTTCGACGACATTCAGAATGCCATGGATATGAGCGTGAAGAATAAAGCCGATATCGTAAAGAGCGTGATCAAAATCGGCTGATCTGTATAGGTCTGCAGCATAAAATGCCGTACAGCAGCTGCATTATTGTTCGTTACAGTATCATTTGAAAGGTTGCAGTAATTCAATATGCGATTTTATTTTGCACCGCTGGAAGGGATCACACTGGCTCCCTTCCGGCAGACACATCAGGCATTTTACAAAGGGGTGGACAGATACTACACCCCTTTTCTTGTGGCAAATCAGACTCTTCATTTTAAGAACGGCGAACTGCGGGATGTTGATCCCGCTCTGAATCCGGGAATAGAAGTGATCCCGCAGGTTCTTACCAACAAGGCAGCGGAGTTTGTCTGGGCAGTGCAGACCCTTGCCGGGATGGGGTACCGGGAAATTAATTTTAATCTTGGATGTCCGTTTCCCACGGTGACATCGAGAGGAAAGGGGTCCGGATTTTTAGCTTTTCCGGACAGGCTGGATGCCTTTTTTGAAGAAGTATTTGATTCACTGAAAAAATGGGAGATCGAATCGGATCAAAAGGAACCGGATCAAAAGGAACAAGACCAAAAGGAACCGGGCCAAAAGGAACCGGATCAAAAGGAACGGGACCAAGGGGATCAAAAGGAACGGGACCAAGAGGATCAAAAGGAACGGGACCAAGAGGATCAAAAGGAACCGGACCAAAAGAAAGCGGGCCAAACGAAACCGGCCCAAATGAGACCTGATAAAAAAGAACCTGGCAAAGAAGAACCTGGCAAAAAAGAACCTGACAACAAGGGACTGTCAGGTCTGAAAATATCTGTAAAAACCCGGATAGGTTGGGAAAATCCGGAGGAGATAAAAACCCTTCTTCCCATTTACAACCGGTATCCCATCAGCGAACTGACTGTGCATCCGAGAGTCCGCACAGAACTCTACAGCGGCGATGTTCATATGGATCTGTTTGGGTACGTACTGGAAAACAGTATCCATCCGGTCTGCTATAACGGGGAAATATATTCGGTGGAAGACTATGAACTGCTGAAAGAGAAATTCCCCCGCCTGGACCGCGTGATGCTTGGAAGAGGTCTGGTAAGAGACCCGGCGCTTGCCGAAAAAATCCGGAACAGCATTGCCGGAAAAGAGAGTCCGGAGATATCCGGCGGTATGCGGTATTCTGATGCCTATCTGGAAGAATATCTGCGGGCGCTCTTTACCCGTTATAAGGAGATCTATCCGGATGAGCGGCATATTGTGTCAAAGATGAAGGAACTCTGGTATTACATGAAGGTCCGTTATCCCGGACACGAAAAAGCTTATAAAAAAATGAAAAAAGCGGTGACCCGGGAACAGTACGAGGCTGCAGCAGCGGAGATCCTGCTGTAAGGAATGCGGCGCTTTATATCTACTTTTACGGCGAAGTAAATGTGAACTGAAGAAGAGAGGACAGCCCATTGATATTTGATACACATGCACACTATGATTCAAAAGCTTTTAATGAGGACCGGGAAGACATTCTCTCGGGAATGAACGAAAACGGAATCGGGCACATCGTTAATGTATGCGCTTCCGCCGGTGAACTTGCCCGGACGATCGATCTTTCAGAGAAATACCCGTTCATCTATGCTGCGGTGGGTGTTCATCCGGATGACGCGGCGCTGATGACAGAAGAAATCTATGAAAAAGTCAGATCCCTTTCAAAATTGCCGAAATCGGTGGCCATCGGCGAGATTGGGCTTGATTACTACTGGCATAAAGATCCTTCAGAGCATGAACTGCAGAAGGAAGTTTTCTGCCGGCAGATGGACATTGCACGGGAAGAACAGCTTCCGTTTATGATTCATAGCAGAGATGCTGCGGAAGATACACTCAGGATCGTAAAAGAATATGTAAAAGGTGGTATGTCCGGCGGGATCATTCACTGTTTTTCCTACGGCAAAGAGATCGCGGCTGAATATCTGAAGATGGGATTATATCTCGGAATAGGCGGCGTGGTCACCTTTAAAAATGCCCGGAAAATAAAGGAAGTAGTGGAAATCGCTCCGCTGTCTCAGATCCTGCTGGAAACAGACTGTCCTTATCTGGCACCGGTTCCCTATCGCGGAAAAAGGAACAGCTCCCTTTATCTTCCCTATGTGGTACATGAGATCGCGGCCATTAAGAACATATCCGAAGAAGAAGTCATCCGGGTAACAGAAGAAAATGCATTCCGGATATTTTCAAAAATCAGAGTGAGTCACCACAAAGATTAGAGGAAAATGAGATGAAAAAAATATTAGAACATGTGCTTCGAAAAGAGATGAAAAAGAAAAATCGTATGTTGTCCCGGATCTTCCGGAAGGAGACGCTGCCTGTTATGCTGTCTCTGGTGCTGATGACAGGAAGTACTACATCGGCAGCTGCAGCCGCGGAAGAGGCATATGATCCGATTCCGGACTATATCCATCTGCCGGTGGTTGAAGAGAATTCGCAGACGCCCAGCGGTCTGTGTACGACATGGAGCTGTGTTTATTTCGGAAGCTATCCTTTTGCCGAGGTGGCAGATGAGGCCTGGGATGCTGTGGATGACTATGCGCTGCAGGAAGGCGATCTGATCCGGGATGATGACCTGTTTGCCCGCCTTGAGGCGGCAGAGTGGGACAATGATACGGCCGTTCTGGACGGCAATGAATATATTCGTGTCGGAAGAGACAGCGCTCCCGCCGGGGGTGAAATCCGGGAACAGCATTACAAATGGGCAGAAGACCGACCATGGCACTATTTTCAGATACAGCCCATCCGCTGGCGGGTGCTCGACATACAGGAAGACAAAGCCCTGCTTGTTTGTGACCGCATGCCGGACAGCGTGCCGTTCCACACGGCAGATGAGGCTGTGACCTGGAGCGAAAGTATCCTTCGCAGCTGGCTGAACGGCCTGGGTGCAGAAATGAATAAACAGCAGACCGACTTTGCCGGCAGCGGTTTTATCGATCGTGCCTTTACAGCTGAAGAACGGGACGCGATCGTGCCGGTGGTCTGTGAAAACCTTTCCAACCAGGATTATGGCACGGACAGTGGACCGGACACGGAGGACAGCCTGTTCATCCTTTCCAATGCCGAAGTGTTCGAAGGCTCTGATGCGGGGCGTTACGGCTTTCATCCGGGGCGGGATTATGATGATCCGGCAAAACGCTTCACCTCCACATTATATGCCAAAAGCATGGGTGCCTGGTGGTCCCCTGTGGATGCCTACAAAGGAAATTCTTTCTGGTTTATGCGAACCAGCGGATATACACCCCAAAGTGTGACTTACATCTGTGATTTTGGATATATTTACAGCAAGGGAACCCTGGTCACCTGCGATGATGCGGGCGTTGTCCCCGCCATGTGGATCGATCTTGAAGAAGCAGACCTTCTGGATGCCGGGGAAAGAAAATCCACAGATATTATGCATTTTGCAGAAACCCTGGAAGAAGCCTTCCCGATTCCCGAAATCGACGATCCTGTTGTAACAGCGGATGAAACCATGCCTGGCGGTATGAATACGGTATGGAACGCGGTAACGTTCGGCCATTATCCACAGACAGAGATCGTGATGGAAGCCCCTGCGGAAAGTCTTTCCGGAATGGAGGGCGATATCGAGGCCGATCCCGAACTCTTCCAGAGGCTGCAGGCTGCCCTGGCGGAAACTTCCGGCACCTCCGAAGAAGCCGGCGGCCTGGTCCTTCTTGATGATATGCAGTATCTTTGCCTGGATGGCCGCTGGTTCCGCTGTGATCCTATCACCTGGAGGGTACTGGAGGTATCCGATGGAACAGCACTTCTTCTTTCGGACAGAAGTCTGGACAGTGTTCCCTATCATGCAGAATACAGAGATGTTTTCTGGGAGGACTGTGATCTTCGCGGATGGCTGAACGGAAGCGTATCCTTTGATGAGGACACGGCTTATGGCGGACGGTCCTTCCTGGAAATGGCCTTTACAGAGCAGGAGCGTCAGGCCATAATCGTTTCTGACGTCCCCAATGCCAGCAACTATTATTTTGACACAGCCTGCGGATCTGGTACCCAGGACAGAGTATTCATCCTGTCGGAGGAAGAAGTATTCTGCTCCGAAAAAGCAGAGAGGTACGGTTTCCGCCCAAGTGACGCGATCCCGGATCCTGGCAGGAGAATGACGCCTACCGCCTACGCCCTGGCCCGCGGCGTATGGACATCCGAAAGTGACGAAACAGCAGGGATCGGCTTCTGGCTGCTGCGGACAAACGGCTATACACAGGATAATGTGGTTTATGTAGGAGAAAAGGGGTATCTCTATAACCGCGGTATCCCGGTCACCTGCATGGACGCCGGCATTGTCCCTGCTCTCAGAGTACGTCTGGGAGCAGCTCCCATAACATGCGTGCAGGATATAGGAGACACAGAACGAATTTCTGTCTCCTTTGAATGAATTGTCTGAAAAAGGAGACAGGGGACGGTTCTCTGTCTCCCGTTCGGGAGACAAAGAACCGTCCCCTGTCCCCGAACCGTCTTCTGTCCCCATGTTATATCGGCGGTTCATCCTGTGCCGGAAAAACCACGGCTGCCAGGCAGCTGGCCGAAAAATACGGCCTGTATTATTATGGCGTTGATGATCATCTTGGCGAGTTTGCAGAATACGGAGTCAGAAAAGGGTTTACAATGTGCTGCAGACACAGCAGAATGAACATGGATGAATTCCTGATGCGGCCGCCTTCCGTCCAGGTACAGGAACTTATGGAATTTTATATAGAGCTGCACGGGAAGATCATGCAGACCGTATCGGAAATCCGTTCCGGCAGGCCGGTTCTGGCTGAAGGAATCGCATTTATACCGCAACTGATGTATCAGGATGGAATCACTCCGGACAGATATATTTGTCTGGCTGCGGCACCCGACTTTCAGGTGGAAAATTATCGGAAGCGGGAATGGACAGATCTGTTTCTTGCGGACTGCAGAGATAAGGAAACCGCTTTTCATAACTGGATGGAAAGGGAAAGACTGTTTTCTTTCGAAGTCAGATCGCAGGCCTGCAAATATGGATACGAAGTAATCGGGATCTCAAGCGAAAAAGAAGCAGAAAATGCAGTAAAAAAACTGGAAGTATATTTTCAACACATATGTAATTAACGAAGGCTTCCCGTCAGGGAAGCCTTCGTTGATCATTTCATGTCAGCTCTCTTTGTTTTGTATAGTTCTTTGATTTCTGTGATAGCCAGCGGCAGAAAAAGCCTGCCGCCGGCTATCATTCTCTGCTGCCCACATATTTCTTTATATTTCCCGCTGCAGGCTCTATACTGTACGGCCATTCGATCATCCGTACCTGGTGCTCGCTGCAGAGCTGCTTTTTAAGTCTGTCCAGCTCCTGTCTCTGAGAGAAGGCTTCCTCCCCGCCAAAAAAGCCTACAGGATAGTAATGCTGGATCCCCTGGTATTCGATCGCCGTCCGGATCGAAGGAATATAGAGATCAAGGCTTTGCCTTTTAAGCCATTCAGGACGGTACTGATATAACGTATCCGGATAAACTTTCCTGATTTCCTGAAAGAGGGACAGTTCGTGCTTCCATTTGGGGCGGATCACACCCTCTGCCGTAAGATCTGTCCGTATCTTAGTCCGCTCCAGCCGCCAGTCGGTTTTATAACCGTCCTTCTCCTCATAAAGAGCAATATCCGTATACCACCACTGAAAAAAAGGCATGATCGTTCTGGTAAGGTGCAGAAAAAACTCCAGTTCTGAAGAAAAATACCCGCATTCCAGAATATGGCTGATGTTTCTCCTTACATAGACTGTCTTCGCCGGATTGTGAAAGAATGGGACCGCTCCCTGATATTTGGCAAGTCTGTCAGGAAGATACGGTGACCGGAGTACTGTCCCGTTCATCCGCAGATGGTTGTGATACCAGGGCAGGGCATAATCATATAGAGAATATCCTCCGAAAACCTCCTGCGAAGCATTGGTATATAAAAGGTGGAACATGAGAAGAACATCATCCATCTTTTCTTTATCAAAAACTGCGAGATAGTGTACCTTTTCTTCATCCGGGAAGAGGCTCCTGACCGGCCTGAAAACATCAGCCCTTTTACAGACTTCGGCAATAACAAAGAACTGCGAGGCAAAGCTTTCGGGAAACAGAAAACAGGCCTGATGATCAGTATCCAGGTCTGCAAACTGTTCCATAAACGCATCCACAAATGGATTCGCGGTCAGAGCAGGAACGGCTTCAATCAGGTTTTTCGTGGCATACCGGTAGGGCAGATCCGCCCAGGACAGCTGAATAAGAAACTGTTCATACCGGTTGGCGGTATATTCTTCCTGCAGGCCTTCAAAATCCTTATTCCAGGATTCGTGCTCTGCAAGCAGCTCGTCGAGAGTAGAGAAAACAGTCATCTCATGATAATGGGGATAACGTTCCCAGAGTATCAGAAGACGGTCAAAGGAAAAGGAAACAGGCGGTTTTTTATGGATCGGTGGGTACATGGCAGGCCCCTTTTGAGAAAGTATATGCTGGATCTGATCAACCCATGATACCATACTGCCCTCGATCCGACAAGGAAGATTCATTGTAACATTTTGTTCGTTGACATTCTATTTTTGCATATTTATACTGGAGACAGGGGACGGTTCTCCGTCTCCGTTTTCAGAAAATTCAG
>CACZPF010000101.1 GCA_902782975.1 uncultured Lachnospiraceae bacterium | reverse complement strand
CCTACTGCGTGATTCGGGCAGTCGCTGACATGGGCCCCCATGGTCGAAAGCGGATAGATGAGCGCTGTTCCCTCCTGAATACGCAGACGCTCCACAGCATCTGTATCATCGGAACACCAGATCTGCGGGCTGTAGTACAGCATGCCGGGATCGAACCGTGCACCGCCGCCGGCACAGTTTTCCAGCAGAAGGTCCGGAAATTCTGTCACCAGGCGTTCCTGCATCTCATAGACACCGAGAATATACCGGTGGGCCAGTTCTCCCTGATCCTCCCGGGAAAGCATGCTGCTGCCGAGATCCGTCATCTGCCGGTTCATATCCCATTTTACATAGGTGATCGGCGCGCTCCGCAGAATCGATGCGACACACTCATAGGCATAGTCTCGGACTTCTTTTCTGGAAATATCCAGCACATACTGTTCGCGGCTCATCGTTCCGGTACGGCCTCCGATCTGGATCGCCCAGTCAGGATGACTGCGGTAAAGATCCGAATCCGGCGAGATCATCTCCGGCTCAAACCAGATACCGAATTCCATGCCGATACTGCGTACGGCTTCCACGAGTTTCGGAAGGCCGCCTTTGATCTTATCTTCGTTGACAAACCAGTCTCCAAGCGAATTGGTGTCGGAATTACGGCGTCCGAACCAGCCATCGTCCATGACCAGCATCTCGATTCCGTTCTTTTTGGCTTCTCTGGCAATGGCGATCAGCTTATCTGTGTCAAAGTCAAAGTAGGTGGCTTCCCAGTTATTAATAAGGATCGGCCGTCTCTTATATTTAAAAGGACTCCGGATCAGGTGATTCCTGTAAAAATCATGGAAGGACCGGGTCATTTTCCCCAGGCCTTCTGCCGAGAAAGTAAGAACCGTTTCCGGGGTCTGGAACTCCTCTCCTGCCCCGAGGTTCCAGCGGAACCGCTCCGGATGGATCCCCATGGTCATGCGGATCTGGTCAAAGGAAGTCCTCTCTGCCTGTGCGAGGAAATTCCCGGAATAAATAAAGTGCATGGCATAGACCCTGCCCTGTTCCTGATCGGTTCCGGGAGAAGCCAGGGCTATAAAAGGATGCTCCTGATGGCTGCTGCATCCCCGGACAGAGCGGACGGACATTCTTCCGTGAGGGATATGTTCTCTCTGAATATGCCTCTCCCTCGCCCAGGTCCCGCAAAGAGAGATCATCTCGTAATCCTCGTTGTCCATATCCAGACAGGCGCTGTACGCCTTCTCAAGAACCAGCGGTTCTTTACTGTTGTTGATCAGCCGGACACTTCTTGTTATGATATCTTCGGCAGGGAATACACTGTAAAGAAGAACTGCTTCCAGATCCAGCACAGGATCCTGGCACAGGATCTCCAGCGTAGAGACTTCCTCCTCTGTTCCAAAAGATGCAGGAAGTCCTTTAAGGGCCGGTTTTCCCTTCATGATCCGATGTTCCTTATAAAAGAGTTCGCACCCTGTTTTCCCTTCCCTGTTTGTTACTTCCAGACAGCTTTCCCGAAAGTCTCCTGTTCCTCCCGCCGGATATTCCATGGCAAAGAAGTCCATAAAAGCTGCCTTGTCGCGGGCATTGACCGACGGACTGAAGGGGTTCTCCTCCAGCCGGAGCAGATGCCCTCCGCAGGCATGTGCAAGCTTTTTCCCATAGTAAATATGCCCCACATATCCTTCCGGAGAAAGGCCGATCAGATAGGAGGTATTCTCTGTGGAAAGGTTAAAAATCCGCTTATTTTCATCATAAAAAATTGACATATACGATCCTCGATTTTCTTCCAGATTGCTTTTTTATATTGCTCAAGAGATAAAATAAACTCCGGATGTCGCATCAAACAGCCCGTAACACGGCATGATATTCGGGAACGACTGCCACGCCTTCGGGGAACACACCCATGACTGGTAATCTGCGTTGATCCCGGATTTCTGCTTTCCCGGAAGGTACAGATAAACCGTATCTCCGTTCCGGATCCCGGGATCCTTTGTATATACGAATTTGACTTTCGGATCCGACCAGCTCTTATCCGCCCAGGTACTGAGCCCGGTAATGCGCATGGACCATGTATAACCGTCGATCTGCTTTATATCCGTAAACTGACCGGAAAATGCACAGTTATAATAAATCGATGAATAACCGTCCTCATCGGTAAAATCCGAATCGTGATACAATCCGGTGAAAGAGCCGTCTGAATTAAGATACAGATCTGTAGACCAGGCACCTACGCCGCTTGCATAATATAAGGCCGTATGATCAGAAATGATTCCTGCCAGCGCACCCGTACTTTTCCCACCGGAAGAAGGGGCGTCATACTCACAGATATAGCCGATGATCCCCTTGTAGTCCGGCGCAGCATCCAGCATATTTTCCGGTTCGTCATTCAGGATCCACTGTCCCTTGTACCGGAAAATACTCATAACTACTTCCTGATAGATCCTGTCCGTATAGCTTGGTTCACCGGCCGGCCAGTGACTGTATGCCCAGCTGCCCGCCTGGTTAAGCGGGAAACCTGTCAGGTTGTTCTTTGTATCCACCCAGTAATAGTTCTCGCCGCCCTTATTTCGCCGGCCCCCGATCATAAATACCTTTCCCCGCCATTTCTGTTCCTGATCCAGCATAGCGGTAACTTTGTTGAATTCTTCTTCTGATTCGATCGTCAGAAGATGGCCGCCCTTGAGAATACATTCGCTGAAGGCCTGGCTCCAGCTGCAGTTTGAGATCACGACTTCATAGGTCGAATCTGTGTTCTCTTCCGTGGAGTAATAATCCTCCGTTGTAATCGAAAAGTATCCATTTCCGCCGGATGACGAACTGCTGCTCCAGGAAGAGGAGCTGCTGTACGAAGACGACGAGGAGGAACTGCTGTACGAGGACGAACTGCTGTAGGAAGAGGAAGAGCCGGATCCAAAATACTTGTCTCTGTTTGCACTTGTATTTTCGACAAAATACGTATCATAGCGCGTGTCCCCTCCGACAGCGGTTTTGATGATGTCGTTATAGGCCCCGCTCGAGATCTCCTGCATATTGCCGTTATAGAATGTCAGCGCCTTGCCTCCTCCATACCCATCCGGATTATCCTGTCGTTCACACAATAGAGTGCAGACTCCGTCCTCATATCTGTAATACTCTGTGAATGCGATCCCCTTGATCCCGCCGGTACAGTACACGATCCCTGCTGAAGGATAATAGGCATCGATATCGCAGTAGTAGTCCACATCTGTCCGTTTGACAACTTTTGAACCGTCCCAGGACCAGAGCTCATGCCATCCTCCGTTCATATGCTTATCGACGGGTACATAAAGATAGACCTCCAGGATCCCGTCGTTGTCAAAATCCTGTACCGAAAACTGCACATCTGCCGGTGCTACATATCCCGAACCCCAGACGACAGCATCCTGGGACAGCAGATTCTTATAAGCCATTTTGGCATCTTCTGCTGCTCCGGCCCAGGCAGTATGCGTACCGGCAGAACCTGCTGATGCAAGAACGGCAAGCAGGAAGATCAGACCTTTCCTGCCTGTTCCGAAAGAGCAGAGGCTTTGCCGCAAAGAGGAACCTGTACAGGTTCTGATTTTTTTCCAGTCAGCAGATCTCACTTTTATCCCTCCTCTTGATTCATACGATTCTGTGTAACTATTGACAATCTGCCATCAGCACGTCAGGCGTTTTGTTGTTATGTTTTTCCATTGTTTTTTGCCCCTGTTATGCTATAATACTTCAGATTCCCTCAGGGTGACTGCGGTCTTTTTCTGAAGGATCAGAAAAGAGGAAGTTATGAACAGAAACAGATTTGAAATCGATATGTGCAGCGGGGCACTGATGCCCAAATTGATATCCTTTGCGGTACCGCTGCTCTTATCAAGTATTCTGCAGCTGCTTTTCAATGCTGTCGATATTATTGTTGTGGGAAACTTTACCGGGAGCGAAGCTCTGGCAGCGGTCGGAAGCACGACTGCGCTGATCAACCTCTACATCAATTTGTTTACCGGGATCTCGCTCGGAGCCAATGTCCTGGCAGCACGCAAATATGCAGCCGGCGCTTATGATGAAATGTCGGACGCTGTTCACACGGCCATCCTCTTTGCCCTGATATCCGGCTGCGGCATGATTCTGGCAGGGATCTTCGCTTCCCGCCCTTCCCTGATCCTGATGGGTACACCTGCCAATGTAATCGATCAGTCCGTCCTGTATATGCGGATCTATTTTCTGGGCATGCCGTTCTTTATGCTGTATAATTACGGGGCGGCCATTCTCAGGGCCGTGGGAGACACCCGACGGCCTCTGATCTTTCTGACAGCCGCCGGCATCATAAACGCCCTCCTGAATGTATTCCTCGTCGTTGCATTCCGTCTCGGCGTAGCCGGTGTAGCCATAGCCACCGTCTTTTCACAGTGCATCTCCTGCATTCTGGTGCTGAGATGTCTGATCAATAGCGACGGTCCCTATAAGCTTGAGGTCAGAAAGCTGCGGATCCACAGAGCGAGCCTCCTCCAGATATTCCAGGTAGGCCTCCCTGCCGGCATCCAGGCTGGGGTGATCAATTTTTCCAACGCACTCCTTCAGTCCTCTGTGAACTCCTTCGGCTCCATCGCCATGGCAGGATATACCGCCGCTAACAATCTGCTCGGGTTTATGTATATGAGTGTAAATTCCATCACACAGGCTGCCATGAGTTTCACAAGCCAGAATCTGGGGGCACGTAAACTGAACCGGATCGACCGGGTCGTGATCGACTGCCTCATTCTTGAAACAGTGGTGCCTCTCACCATGGGAGGGCTTGGATACATGTTCGGGCCCCGGCTTCTTTCCATCTACACTAATGAACCGGACGTGATTGCTGCGGGCATGGAGATCGTTTCCATAACCTTTCTTCCTTATCTGCTGTGTGGATATATGGATATGTTCCCGGGAGTCCTGAGAGGTCTGGGACATGCGTTTGTTCCCATGATCCTTTCCATCATTGGAACCGTCGGGGTGAGGCTTTTCTGGATCTTTGTCTATTTTCCGTCCCACCGCTCACTCTTTGAGCTGTTCCTCTCCTACCCGATTTCCTGGATCGCAACGATCATACTCCAGGTGATCTGCTTTTACTTTGTGCGAAAATCTGTCCGCAAAAAATATATCTGAGTCCGGTTAAGAAATACAGGCTGCCATTTTATCAAACAAATGACAGCCTGTTTTTTTGATGAAAAATCAATTGATCTGGCAGCTATGTCCGCCGGTACATACAGGACCCGCGTAAAAACCAATTATCTGGTCACAATGTCTACCGGTACGTTCAGCACCTTGGCCACTTTAAGAATGACATCAATGTGTCTGCCGACTGCTGCGCCAAAGTGATGGGTCGGGCCGCATTCGCTCCACCTGGTGATAAAGTCCCTTGCACCGCAGGTGAAACGAGTACGCATATTGGTATCGCCGTTGGAAAGGATCTTGCCTTCCTCATTGACGCCTTCCGCGACAACAAATTTGAAGTTTCCGTTCATATCCTGTGTGATGGCCATGTAGGTAATGGGGCCTGTCGGCGGATAGAACTGTGTCAGGTAACCGCCGCCTGTTTTGCCGTGGAAAACATCCACGATCTTCATAGTCGGCTTCTTAGCCTGAGAGATATCATAATCACCAGAGCCACTGTGGCCGATGATGCAGATATCATCGTTAAAATCTACTGTATACATTTCAGCAAGCTGGCCCGTGCCGGAAATGGTCTTGAGAATGCTCATAGCCATGGCGACTTTGATATCGCCTTCCACAGCGCATGCCGTCCCCTGCTTGATCAGCATGGAGAATGCCGGGATCAGAAGGCTGTCCACGACCCCTGCCTGTCCTTTTGCATATCCGTCATAGTGAGAAGCCACCAGGCCGAGCTGCTCGTCCTTTACCCACTGCTCGAAGGCAACGACATATTTTGCCATCTCCCATACCTTTTCTACAGTGCCGCCGCCTTCGACATCAAAGGTATCAAGAATATCTTCTGCTTTCGCGCGGATCTTCTCTTCGTCTGTTACATTGTCAGCGATGGCCCAGATCTTTTCCCAGTCGAACTGCTTGGTATACAGATGCATACGATGATAAAGATTGGATTCATCGATATACAGATCCATCATGCCGGGATAAGGTCTGCCGATCTGAGCAATATTCGTATCGCGGAAACGTCTGCGCACCTGTGCTGCACGGCACCACTCGTCGATTTCTTTTTCAACGCCCGGATCTCCGCCTTCTACAACACCGGTGATCACGGCATGACGTTTTCCGAAACGCTCAAGATCTGCCACCATTTCACCCACAGCGCCGCAGGCGTATGCCTCGCCAAGCCATTCGGCAGTTCCTGCTGTATCATAATCGAGCGCTTTCAGCTTCTGAATATTGACGAGAACTACGGGAACATCCAGATCCTTGACTGCAGGAAGCATATTGTAGGACGTAGCATAGGTAAGAAGCTGCATAAATACCAGGTCTACATCTGCCGCACGGAATTTGCTGCCCGCTTCCTGAGACTGTTCTTTGGTCGTTACGATACCTCCGTCAATGATCTCAACTGTATCCGGGAACATGGATTTAAAATGTGCATACTGGCCTTCAAACTCCGGTACCAATGATGGGAACTGGGGAAGATAAGCACCCAGCGCGATAGAAAAAACTCCGATTCTGGCTTTCGTGTTCACTAACATGATCGTTTTCTATTCCTTTCTGCAGTATAGTTTACAGTTTCAGTTTATTTCTCCTGTTATTCTACTACCTGAGGGGGGAAAAAGCAAGTGATAACTGGGAATACAGGATACAGTCCTGTGTCATTCAGGCTGGCTTCCAGGCTGTCTTCCAGGACGGCCGGCAGGAATTGTCCATAGTACCGTCAGGCCAGTGGCCGGAAGCCGAGAAAATGCTGCGCCGCCTGTCAGCAGATGCCTCCGCAAATCCGCATACACTCAAACAGTGCTCCGGTACACGCTCTTGTATCATTTCCTCCGGGATGCTATGATAGATTGACAAGGAAAGAAAAGGAGCCGATGCATGATGGATAAGATGGAAATGCTTCATGGAAAAATGGATTCGATGGCTGAGCGTATGCAGGATCTTGTTTTTGCTGAATCTGAACCCTGCCAGGCTGATATCATTTTTGTACCGGGAAACGGATACCCCGAAATGGCGGAACGGGCAGCCGTCCTGTATAAAGAAGGTCTCTCGCCTTATATCCTTCCCAGCGGGAAGTATAGTATCACGAATGGCAGATTTGGCGGGGTCCTGCATAAAAAGGAGCTGTATAATGGACAGTATGCTACAGAATGGGAATTTCTCCGGACTGTTCTGCTAAACAATGGTGTGCCTGACGAGGCGATCCTCCGGGAGGACAGAGCCACCTTTACCTACGAAAATGCCCTTTTCTCCCGGGATGTGACAGAAGCCGGCGGTCTTTGCATAAAAAAAGCTCTCCTGTGCTGCAAGAATTATCATGCAGGGAGAGCTCTTATGTACTACCAGACAGTATTTCCCGGAACAGAGTTCTTTGTCTGTCCGGTATCTGTCGATGGAATCACAAGACAAACCTGGCGGTCCTCCGCCGAAGGGATCCGTGAAGTCACCGCCGAAGCCCAGCGGATCCTTACCCAGTTCTATCTGATGATGTAAAACAGGGGATCCTGTTCTTTTATAGATGCTGCTCTGTT
>CACZPF010000100.1 GCA_902782975.1 uncultured Lachnospiraceae bacterium | reverse complement strand
TCATTCATACAGCCGCTGCCCCGCAGATCCATATCCTCGCAATGATCAAGAATCAGAAGATCAAGCTTTTTGGCTATCTTCATGGCCTCTCTCATCAGACGGCTGTTGAGAACCGACTTTCCATCCTCCGAAAGAGCCTTACATCCGATGGAGGCCATTCCTTCGATATCGGAAAGGTCCGTTCCCTTCTGATCCATAGTAATGGCGCCCGCCTGCAGCACATGCACCGGTGAAACCTCCGCTGCCTTATGGATCACATAGGAGAGGCGGTCCGGCCTGTCTATGACAGGTGTCGTATTCGGCATGGCGACAAGCGTGGTCACACCACCGTGCGCTGCTGCTCTGGAACCACTCTCGATATCCTCCTTCTGTGTCTGGCCCGGATCTCTTAAATGCACATGCATATCTACGATCCCCGGCATCACAAGACAGCCTTCAGCATCAATGATCCGGTCATTTTTTTCTTTTGTCTTAATATTTTCGCCAATTTCGACGATTACCCCGTCATCAAGATACAGATCTCCCTGAAAGTCCATTCCCGAGGCCGCATCCAGAAGCCGACCCTGCCGGATCAAAATACCCATGATTCAACAATCCTTTCTTTTGATGTCCAGTTTCAGATATCTCACTGTCTGAAAAGATATTCTGCAAAACTGTAATATTTCCTTTCAAAGAGGATTTCATCCTCTCTTTCCCTGTATTTTTGCGAACTTATCCATATTGAATTTATCATACACGAAAACAACTTTTTCGTAAAGAGATACCATCGCCATTCTTATTTTATTTCATTTTTTCCGCATAAAGAGTCTCCTTTTACGCCCAAAACGGTCCTTGATTTATTTATGCTAACTCCTTGACAATTAAAGAAACGGGTTATATAATCAACCCATAAAGTAAACACGGGGCGTTGTTTAAGATTATTTGATGTAAAATCACTAGTTTTTAGAGATTATATTTTTACATGATATAGTCTGTAAAATCTGGTGATTTTTTTATTTCATCAGATCCAGAATTAAACACACACAATCTATGGAGGTACACAAATGAACAAAGGAACTGTCAAGTGGTTCAATGCTGAAAAAGGTTATGGCTTTATCACCGGCGAAGATGGTGCAGATGTATTCGTACATTTTTCAGCCATCAATGGTGAAGGCTTCAAGTCTCTGGAAGAAGGCCAGGCTGTTACATACGATCTGACCGAGGGTGCAAGAGGAATGCAGGCTTCCAACGTAACTAAGCTTTGATTTAGATAATTCAAAGGCCCTTCCCGTCCGAAAGGATCGGAAGGGTTTTTTTATGCGCGATGGCTGCGTATTAAAAAAGCCTTTTGTATTATTAAAAAAAGCCTTTCGTATTAAAAAGATACTGTTGAAAAGTTCCTGTTTAATACGAAAGGCTCTTGTCTGTATTTCTAAGGGTGGAGATTATTCTGCTGCTTCTTCTGCATTAAGAGAATTGAGGTAGTCCGAAATGGAATCGATATTGATGGTGGTCTCTATCTTTTCTCCTGCTTCCGGCTCAGGTGCCTGGGTAACTTTATTATATACAGAAAAGCCGACCCATACCACCAGCACGAGACCAATAATCGTACCGACGATCCGCTCGATCATCTGCATACGTTTCTCTTTTTTGATGATATTTCGTCTGTTCGACTTCTGCTCCTTATAGTAGTCAACTTTTTTCTGGCTCATGACACATAACTCTCCTTTAGTATCGATTTGTCTGGATGGAAATTCATAAATAAAAATCTGCCTCACCGAAGTATAGCACATTCCTTTCCAAAAGAAAAGCAGAAAATGCATAAAGAATTATATAAACAGTTACTACTCACAGCCGGGGATATCCTGAACTGTAACCGCTGACAGAAAGTTTACGCTACAACGATAATGCCCCCATCGCTTGCATAAAGGGTGCTGACGCCGGCAGTATCCAGGATAATGACATCTTTTGGCCTGACACGCTTCAGGATAGCTGTTTTCAAAAGTTCAGCCCTTTCCCGGCAGTTGCAGTTTGATATGGCCAGTATACGATGTTCCCAGTCCGCTGTACGGTCTATAACATAATCGATCATCTTTGAAAGTGCACGGTTGATCCCTCTTGCCTGATCAAGCTGGCATATGCCGCCTTCCGGGGTAGACCCCATAATAGGCTTGATCTTCAATGCACTGGCAACCAGGGCTTTTACACCTGTCAATCTGCCGTTTTTCCGGAGAGCATCCAGATTTTCCAGTACAAAAAATGTATTCATTGTTTCAATATAATCTTCCACAGCGGAAATGACCTCTTCAAAAGACATGCCCGCTTCTTCACATTCCTGGATCTTCATGCCTATAAGCGTTTCGCCCACCGACGCCGATCTGGAATTAAACACATAGATCTGTTTGTCCGGCCTGTCTTCCAGCAGAAGTTTTCTGCCGAGTACAGCGCTGTTATACGATCCGCTTAGTTCTGCAGATAAGGTAACAGCATAGACTCTTTCTGCATCTGTATCAAAGGCAGATCTGTATCTTTCAGGCGATGGACAGGCGGACTTTGGAACAGAAGGACATACAGCGACCTTTTCCAGAAAATCCTTCTGATCGAATGATTCGTCATCTACGACATGTTCGACACCTACAATAAGCGTCAACGGAACAGATTCGAACCGGGAATCACCTTTCCACTTTTCAAGTAATTCACCACAGGAGTCGATAATAATTTTATAGCCCAAACAAATCGTCCTTTCTTCTTTATAGATCAGATATCAAAACCATTTAGAATATTAACATAGGAAAAAGCCTTTGAAAAGAGGGTTTCCATATTGTTTTTTTCTCTTTTTCCTTTATAATAGTAGAAGCGGCTGCCGTGTTCCTGGCTTCCCGAAGCCGCAGACTGCAGGGAGGATTCTATGACGATCATTAAAATCTTGGATATAAAGGATTTTACATCCAAATTATTTCTTGGAAACGTTTTTGACTCATTTCCGCTGATCGATGCCCTTTTTGTGACCAGCTGTTCTTTTTCCATCGACGGCCGTCTGCAAAGTGATTACTTTGATACAGACGAAAATGAGAGGCTTTCCGAGGAACACCGGCAATTTGTTTTGTGGGGCAGCCTGAAAGATCATGCCCGTTCCATTATCAAGGGAAAGCGGCTGCCTGTACAGTTTCGGATCCTCCTGCGTATCCCTTTCGAAATTCTGGATATTCCGGCGGAGTATGCTTCTTCTCTGAACGGATATCTTAATATACAGTACAAAAACCAGCAGATCATCTGTACAGCCGATCTGTCTTTTTCATCTTTTGTTCCCGGCGCGCCTCATGCATCGGGTGCCGGAGATGCTGTTCTCTCCTATTTCCGCCAGAAAGAAATAGTCTGCCAGATTCTTTGATTCTGGCAGACTTTTTACATTTCGCTGCTGTGCTCCCTGATATAAAATACAAGGATATCCAGAAACTCCAGATTACTTGGTTTATGCTTTAAAGAATAGCCGGCAACCTTTTCCAGCTGTTCTCTTCTTTTCGTCCAGCAGGTATCGACAACTGTTCGAATGTTGTGTTCAATATTACTGATATTCGTATGATATTTTTTTGCGATCCCCGGATAGATATCTTTGGTGATCTTATAACCGCTTTCCGGATTTTCCAGCATGAGAAGAACTGCTTCTACTATAAACCTGTACCCTTTATATTTCGAAGTAATTCCCAGCGATCTGATCAGTACTCGCACATCGTGCATTTTTCCCCTTCTTTCTTCTAAAAACCTTCCCGCCGGAATCATGGTCCGGAACGGCAGGCATACTCTGACGGAACGGATTACCGGTCTTCCTTCTTCCACACCAAACAGAGCCTTGATTCAGCCGGTTTTTCCGGCCAAAAGAAGGCTCTGATGAGCTAAGCATATTCAATCCGGTTTTCCATCCTCTGCTGCATTGTCTGATACGGAGGGGAAAAGCATTTCTGAATCCAGTGAAATATCTTAAGATGTTTCACCGCATTTGTCAAGTGCTGTCTGATTTAATGCTCTGTCAGAAGCATCATGATCTCGTTGCTGCGGTTTACAAAAGCAGTCATTTCATCCGGTGAAAGCTGCTTGTGGCTCAGCATGGCAAGGTCATACAGCTGCTTTGTGATCAACGGCACATTGCTGTTTTCAGGATCTTTTTCGATAAATCTGACCAGCGGAT
>CACZPF010000099.1 GCA_902782975.1 uncultured Lachnospiraceae bacterium | reverse complement strand
GTTAGTCATCCCGGACGCCCGGCAGGAGTTGTCCATAGAGACGGCAGACCATTGGCCGGAAGCACAGAAAATGCGAGCATAGCTGCAGGTGCCGGAGCACTGTTTGAGCGAATGCGAGTTTGCGGAGGCACCTGCTGACAGGCGGCGCAGCATTTTCTATGACTCCGGTCACGGGTCTGACGACACTATGGACAATTCCTGCCAGGCGTCCGGGATGCCTGACTTAATGACCTTGGGATGCTCCCCTTGTTTATTTCATTTATGAATGGTAATATGCGGGCATCTCCCAGTCGAGATCGATCCCGTCGTGCCGCCAGATGTTTTCCGCGGGACAGACCCCTGTGACAGCAAGATACTGGCAGGAACCTGCCGTCTTCAGGGCATCATATACATACCGAAGAGGGATATACTGCCGGTTGTGGGCAGGATTTCCGGAATCACCGAGCAGGACGGTATCATTTTCGCTGTTATAGAGCCAGAGGTTGACATAATGCCCATCCACGTCCTGCCAGTATGTTTTGTCATTGTAGCTGCTGACAAGAGCGATGACGGTGATGGCATCTGCTACGTTTTGGCGGAATTCTTCGTAGGTACTGTCTTTGAGCCTCAGGTCGCAGTAGATGCCGACAGAGGCCAGCGTTTCAGAAAGATAAGGCCAGTCGATGGCGCCGAATCCGCTGACTGGCGTATAGCCGGAGACCTCCTGGGCATATTCATACATATCGATGGGAGAGCAGTCAAATGGGGTCAGGGTGCTGTAGATGTTCGCAAGGTCGCAGAGGCCGCATCCGAAAACGCTGAATTTCTGATCTGCCAGGACGATATCACACCAGGAACCGGACCAGTCTGCCCTGGAGGACCATGCTTTCGGACCCTGCAGGAATGTATATATATCAGTTTCAGTAAGAGGGATATCTGCTTTTGTGAGTATGGTCTGAGCCTGCGGCGGCTGTCCGGTATCTGTCTGGCCGGGCTGATCTGTCTGCTGGGGCAGATCTTCCGGGCGGCCGCCGTCCTGATCTTTACCGGATCTTAACCGGGGAGCCAGAAACAGAAACAGGACGATCAGGACGAGAACAACATATAAGATCCGGGTTCCGGCTGTCATGCTCTTCTTTTTTCTTTTTTTATGGTTATGATTCTTTGTATTCATGGTTCTGCTGGTCGTTGACGGATAAACAGGTCTACAGGATACCAGACCAGTGTACAGGAAAAAGCCGGAAATGTAAATAAAGGGAAATGTGAAATAATTGTGAGGAAGCGGCGGCTTGAAATTTATCGAATTAAAGCTTTAAAAAGTTGAATTTTTAACTTGCCAAAATCACCAGGGTATGATAAGGTATAGAAGACCTGAGAAAAAGAATAGTACCACATCCTCTTACCTTACAGGGAGCTGCTATTAGTGCGACGGCAGCAGGCAATGTTGCGGGAATGGGCTTTGGAGGTCATTTTTTGAAAGAGTGGGCGCAGACGGGGTCTGCGTCAAGCAGGGTGGCACCGCAGGAGTATGGCTCTTGTCCCTACAGTATTTGTAGCATGGACGGGGGTCTTTTTTGTTCCCTCATCCATGAAAACCGCGTTGCAAAAAAGGAGAACAAAAGTATGAGCAGCAGCAAAATCCCCTACAAAATCTATCTTGAAGAAAATGAGATCCCTACTTCCTGGTATAATGTCCGGGCGGATATGAAGAATAAACCCGCGCCGCTTATTCATCCCGGAACCTTGCAGCCTCTTAAGTTTGAGGATATGCAGCCGATCTTCTGTGATGAGCTGATCCGGCAGGAACTTGATAATGATACTGCCTACATTCCGATCCCCCAGGAAGTTCTGGACTTTTACAAAATGTACCGCCCGTCTCCTCTGACGCATGCGGTATTTCTTGAAAAACTGCTGGATACGCCGGCACATATTTATTATAAATTTGAAGGCAATAATACATCCGGCAGCCATAAGCTGAACTCGGCGATCGCCCAGGCTTATTATGCCAAGAAGCAGGGCCTTAAGGGTGTAACGACTGAGACAGGTGCCGGTCAGTGGGGCACGGCTCTTTCGATGGCCTGTTCCTATTTTGGTCTTGACTGCAAAGTCTATATGGTAAAGGTTTCTTACGAGCAGAAGCCTTTCCGGCGCGAAGTCATGAGGACATACGGAGCGAATGTCACACCTTCACCTTCGATGGATACCAATATCGGGCGGAAAATCAATGAAGAATTCCCTGGAACCACAGGGTCTCTCGGCTGCGCAATTTCGGAAGCAGTAGAAGTAGCTGTCTCCACGCCTGGCTACCGCTATGAGCTGGGATCCGTTCTGAATCAGGTCCTTCTGCATCAGTCCATTATCGGCCTGGAGACCAAAAAGGCCTGTGAGAAGTATGACATCAAGCCGGATATCATCATTGGATGCGCCGGCGGCGGCTCCAACCTTGGCGGCCTGATCTCTCCGTTCATGGGCGAAAAGCTCCGCGGTGAAGCAGACTATCAGATTATTGCAGTAGAACCGGCGTCCTGCCCGAGCTTTACAAGGGGTAAATTTGCCTACGACTTCTGCGATACCGGAAAGGTCTGCCCAATGGCAAAAATGTATACCCTGGGGCACGACTTCATTCCGTCCGCGAACCATGCGGGAGGTCTCAGATATCATGGCATGAGTTCGATTCTTTCTCAGCTGTATGCGGATGGCCTTATGGAAGCCCGTGCTGTTGAGCAGACGTCCGTATTTGAAGCGGCTACGCAGTTTGCAAGAGTAGAAGGCATCCTTCCGGCACCCGAATCCAGTCATGCGATCCGTGCTGCCATTGATGAAGCGCTTAAGTGCAAGGAGACCGGTGAAGAAAAGACGATTATTTTCGGACTGACCGGTACTGGATACTTTGACCTGAAGGCCTATGAGGCTTATAATAACGGGACCATGACAGACTATATCCCCACCGAGGAAGATCTGGCAAAAGGCTTTGCCGGGATTCCTGATATCAATCTCTGAAATGTCAAAAAATGAAATGTCGAAAAAACAGCGCCGGCTGCCCAGGCAGCAGGTGCTGTTTTTTTCGATATTTTTATAGCATATTGCTGTCTTTTTTTGTATAATAAGCACAGGTACTTTTGACTGATAAAAGAATTTATTTCGCGGATAGGAGGAATCGATATGAAGGGCTGTAAAGCAAAGACTCTGGCCGGATTACTGACAGCAGTTATTCTTGCATCATCTCCGGGGAATATCCGGGCTGCGAGCGAAATATCAGCTGCCAATACGGCAGGAACGAATACGGCAGGTACGGATACATATAACTATCAGAATTTTATTGATAAGGGGCTGATCCCTCAGATCGGCGCAGTGGATCTGAAAGTGACGGAACAGCCTGTCTCTGCCAACAATATGATAGACCTTCTTGCATGGGATACCAGAAAAGGCTACGTTACGTCTGCCGCGGGCGACTTCAACAATGACAATGTTAAGGACCTGATGGTCTTCTATTTTGCGCCGACCGGCAAAATTCCTGAAAGAGACGGCAAAAAGCAGACGGCATTATATGCCGGGCTGTATACTCATCAGGACAAAAAGGTAACCCTTCTGCACTCTACTGAACTCTTTACGGATAACAACATCGGCTACCGGAATGTCCGGTGCGGGATCATGGATGTGGATGGCAGGAAGCTTTTATATCTGGAAGAGAATACCAATGCGTATTTTGCAGACGGAAACAACCTGACATATACATGGTATGGCTTCGACGGAGAGAAGCTGCGTCCATTCTACCTGGTCGGAAAAACTGACGGCGGCAGCAGTGAGGTAGCATATTCTGTCCTTACTTATGAGGATGAGGAGAAATTTGATAAAAAGATCCTCTGGGCGGATTCATCCTATCTTGCCTATCATAAGGACCAGGCCCCGCTGTTTACCGGAGAGGTGGGAGATGCGCTGATCGGCGGGTTTACCATGCTGAAGCTGAACAGGCCGACACTTTCTATCGATGCAGAGGCTGATTACTCTGTATACTCATATGCGGATGAAACATTTCCGACATACTGGGGTACGAAATTTCTGAATAATCTGATCTCGTATAAATGCTCGGGGACGGGGGATTACAGCCTCAGGAATATGAAGATCGAAATAGAAGCAGTCGATTTTAAGGATGGTCAGGAGAGCAGTGCAGGCGGAGCGAATCAATCTGCCGGGCAGGCACAGACTGCCGAGAGTACGAATAAGCCGACGGCCGGCGAACAGAACACAGAGAGCACACAGAAGCAGTCAGCGGAAGGGCAGAACACCGGGAACACCCAGAATCAGCCGGCTGGAGAGAAGAACGCAGAATCAGAGCTGTTCCCGATTACGGTTACGGAGTCTTACCAGATGGATGCCGAGACTCAGGCACAGTCTGCGTCTCAGGCTCAGCAGCAGACAAACCAGCAGGCTCAGCAGCAGACAAACCAGAATCAGCCGGGTATGGATATTGAAACGTTAGACAGGATGAACCAGCAGAACGGACAGAATCAGCAGAACGGACAGAACCAGCAGAATTCCTATTATCCGGTTCAGCCGCAGCCTGTCGTTAAAAAAGAGTATTTCTTCCCGGACGGGAATGCAAGATATCTGTCGTCTGCTGAAGTAAATCAGCTCTCTCTGCAGGCTGTATGTTATGCCAAAAACGAATTCTACGCCCGTCACGGCAGGCAGTTTAAGTCACAGGAGCTGAGAGACTTCTTTAATGCCAGAAGCTGGTATCAGGGGACGATCGCGCCGGAAAGCTTCTCGGAGGGCGTATTTAATGCCTATGAAATAGCCAATATAGATCTTCTTTCAACCCGTGAACACTCGCTTGCTTCCGGAGGATATGCCCTGGATGTTCCGGGATATAACATTACTGCGGTGGAGATCTATATGAAGTAAGAGCAAAGAAGAAAAGAAAAAATTATATTTTTGAGGAAGCAAATTTTGAAAGAATAAAACTTCGGAAGAATAATAAGATGAATCGAAAAACCCGCCGGAAAGGTGGTTCAAATTAGGGATTTCTGAAACAAGTTAATTTGAGCCAGCATTCTTCGGGCGGGAACAATAGAAAATGGCGTCACAAG
>CACZPF010000098.1 GCA_902782975.1 uncultured Lachnospiraceae bacterium | reverse complement strand
GGTCAGCCGGATCGGGACCTCCTGTGAAAAAATAATCGTCGGAGACCGGCAGATCGCTGTAAAGCCGGAGACCGTTAAAATGGATCTTTCCGATTATGTATCAGGCAGCGTGGATTTTTTCAGTGAGTCCAGTTATGACCTGATCGAGACACCTCATATGATGTCGGATGAGGATTATTACTGGCTTCTTCGTATTGTAGAAGCCGAAGCCGGAGAAGAAGATGTACACGGAAGAGTCCTGGTGGCCAATGTGATATTGAACCGTCAGAGACATAAAGGCTTTCCGGACAGCGTGACGGATGTTATTTTCCAGTATGTAAATGGTGTTCCACAGTTTTCACCTACTTATGATGGAAGCATCTACACTGTAACAGTCACTGATCAGACAAAGGAAGCAGTCCGGCTGGCCCTTACGGGGACAGATTACTCGGACGGTGCATTATTCTTCATCATGAGATCCGCCGCCGAAAAGGAAGGTGTAGAATGGTTTGACACGGATCTTGCATGGCTGTTCAAGTACGGTGTGCACGATTTTTACACCTATCCGGATGAATTTGTTTCCGCGATACCCAATGAGTCCATTTGAAAATCAGATGAAAAGTACAGGCAGGCTGCCAGATATTCCGGGATCTTTCCTCTTTGCGTGAATATCCGGCAGCCTGTTTATGTGCAGGATAAATGGGATATTGCTAATTTTGGCTTCTTCGAGTATAATCTCGGAATATAAGAAATAATTGCGCCGTACTTTGAAAGGAGCATACCGGACATGGAGATTTTATATAACAGTACAAGAGGCACGGAGAAGGTAACTGCATCACAGGCAGTCCTGATGGGACTGTCCCCGGACGGAGGCCTGTTTGTGCCTGATCACATTCCTGCACTGGATATTTCGCTGGAAGAACTTTCCAGGATGACCTACCAGCAGGTTGCCTACGAAGTCATGAGCCGTTATCTTACGGATTATACAGAAGAAGAATTAAAGAACTGCATCGAAAAAGCCTATGACGCCAAGTTCGATACCGGCGTGATCGCTCCGCTTCACCAGACAGACGACCATACCTGGTTTCTGGAACTGTTCCACGGAGCAACCATCGCTTTTAAGGATATGGCGCTCTCTATTCTTCCGCATCTTCTGACGACAGCCGCCAGGAAAAACAATGTGACGAACGATATCGTGATCCTTACTGCCACCTCCGGTGATACCGGAAAAGCGGCTCTCGCAGGGTTTGCAGATGTGCCGGGTACGAAGATCATCGTTTTTTATCCCAAATACGGCGTAAGCGCGATCCAGGAAAAGCAGATGGTGACCCAGAAGGGGGACAATACATATGTTGTCGGCATCACCGGAAATTTTGATGATGCGCAGACGGCTGTTAAGAAAATGTTCAATGACAGGGACCTTGAAAACACCATCCGGAAAGCAGGACATCAGTTCTCCTCGGCAAATTCCATCAATATCGGGCGGCTTGTACCGCAGGTGGCCTATTATGTTTATGCCTACGTTTCCCTGATCCGTGAGGGGAAGATCCAGGCAGGCGAAAAGATCAACATCGTGGTTCCGACGGGGAATTTCGGCAATATTCTGGCTGCTTTTTATGCCAAGCTGATGGGGCTGCCGGTGGCAAGACTGATCTGTGCCTCGAACGAAAATAAGGTATTGTTTGACTTTTTCCGCACGGGGATGTATGACCGCAGGAGAGAATTTGTTCTGACAAGTTCTCCTTCCATGGACATTCTGATCTCCAGCAATCTGGAAAGACTGATCTACCGCGTATGCGGCAATGATCCGCAGGCCCTGAGCGTTTTGATGAAAAAGCTCACATCCGAAGGCATGTATTCTCTGCCGGAAGAAAAACGGGTCGAGCTTTCCGATTTCTACGGCAATTACTGCAGCGAAGAAGAGACGGCCGGGACCATCCGCCGCATCTACGATTCGTACGGCTACGTGATCGATACGCATACAGCAGTGGCAGCCGGTGTGTATGAGAAATACTGCCGGGAGACAGAAGACCTGCGCCCTGCTGTGATCGCTTCCACTGCAAGCCCCTATAAATTTACGAGGAGCGTTCTGGCAGCCATCGAAGGCCGCGAAGAAGAGGAAGATGATTTTACGCTGATCGACAGGCTTTCCTCGGTGTCGGGCGTTCCAGTTCCGCGCGCCGTGGAAGAGATCCGGACAGCGCCGGTGCTGCATGACAGGGTCGTATCACCCGAAGATATGCCGAAAACGGTGCTTTCCATTTTGGGATGTGCCTGACGGTACACTTTGATTTTATCAGGCAATTGCGAAACTCCCTGCTTCGATTGAATTGTATGAATCTTACCAGTAAGTTTCGCAATTACCTATTGATTTTATGAATAAGAGGAGGGTTTCAGCCGATGCAGATGAATTGGAAGCGTCTGCTCTGTGACAGACGGATCGGTGTCCGGACCAGAGCGCGTTCCGCCGGAGATCTGAGAACCGAATTTGAAAAAGATTATCACCGGATCATCGGCAGTTCTTCCTTCCGGCGTCTTCAGGACAAGACCCAGGTTTTCGCACTGGATAAAAGCGATTTTATCCGCACCCGCCTTACCCATTCGCTGGAGGTCTCCTCCTTTGCCAAATCCATCGGTCAGAATGTGGGCAGGTTTATTCTCGAAAACCATCTGGATGATTCTTTTACGATCCAGAACCAGGGGGATATCTGTGATATTCTTCAGTGCGCCGGCCTGATCCATGATATCGGCAATCCGCCCTTCGGCCATTTTGGCGAGGAGGCGATCCGGGACTGGTTCGAGCGCAGAATGCAGACCCTGTATTATAAAGGAAAACCGCTGACAGAGCTGTTAACGCCGCAGATGCTCCAGGATTTTTATCATTTTGAAGGAAATGCCCAGGTGCTCCGGCAGGTTGCCAAGCTTCACTTTCTGCAGGGTGAGAACGGGATGAATCTTACCTGTGCGCTTCTGAACACAGTGATCAAATATCCTGTTTCGTCTCTTCAGATCCGGCCGGAGAGCGGGGATCTGAAGGAGAAAAAGCTCGGTTATTTTTATGCGGAGCAGGATCTTTACAGGACCATCGCAGAGGAGACAGGGGCTGTAGGCGTCCGCCATCCGCTGGCCTATATCCTGGAGGCGGCGGACGATATCGCATACAAAACGGCCGATATAGAAGATGCGTTTAAAAAGGGCTTTATTTCCTATGAACGGCTGCATTCGGAACTGATGGATGCCAGGGAGCTGGCAGAAGAGACGGGTCCCACCGACCCGGTTGCGCTGCTGGACCAGCAGCTTTCTGACGCTGTTCTGCGGGGCGTGGATGATCCGACCCTGTATGCAGTCCAGAATCTGGCTGTACGTCTCCAGAGCGACATGATCTATCTTGCGACAAAGGGATTTACCGATCATTACCGGGAGATCATGGAAGGTACCTTTACGTCTGATCTGTTTGCGGGAACCGGCGGCGAATGGGTGATGGAAGCGCTGGGGGACATCGCATTCCGCTACGCTTTCAGCTCCAGAGTCATTCTGCAGATGGAAGTTTCGGCCGGGACTATTTTGGACTATCTTATGGACAGATTTATACCGGCTGTGCTATACTATGATACAGAAAGACAGCTCCCGCTGCTGGACCGGAAGATCGTCAGTCTGATCTCGCAGAATTACAGGCAGGTATATCATATTTACAGCAGCAGGACCGATGATGAGATAGAAAAGCTTTACCTCCGGCTTCTGCTGGTGACCGATTTTATCAGCGGCATGACGGATACCTATGCGAGGGACATGTACCAGAAGATGAGCGGCATTTCCTGAAAGAATATTTGCCGGATAGTTTTTGCCGGATAGTTTTTGCGGAATAATTTTTGCGGAATAGTTTTTGCAGAATAGTTTTTGCGGAATAGTTTTTTCGGAATTGAAATTCCTGACAGAATGGGTTTACAAGAATTATGTTTTACGTTATAATTTTATAAAGTATTCCTGGAATGTTCGACCCCCCTTTTTATTTTGAACCTACATTGACAATAAGGGATTCCTATATCGCAGGCTGGATGTCAGGCCTCTCGTCGTGGAAGGCAGAAAGACCTGCTGCGGTTACCCACCTGGCTTCGGCTAGGCGTCAAAATAAGGGAACGGCATTCCGGGATATTTTTATGAGAGCTCTTCAGGCTCTCTTTTGGTTTATATGCGCAGTGCCGCCGGCCTGCGGGAACAGGACAAAAAAAGGAGAACAGACATGAGCGTGATCGTAAGAAAATTTGGAGAATTGCCAACCGGTGATTCTGTAGAACTTTATCATCTTGAAAACAATACCGGTTCTTATGTAGAAGTGATCAATTTCGGCGCCTGTATCGTAAAAATCTGTGTTCCTGATAAGGATGGACATCTTACGGATGTTGCGCTTGGCTATGATGATATCGAAGGATACGAAGTCAACAGCTGTTTCTTCGGCGCATGCATCGGCCGAAACGGAAACCGGATCGAGGGCGGAAAATTCAGGATCAACGGCAAAGAAATCATCCTTGCCCAGAATGACAATGACAATAACCTGCACAGCAGCCCGGACGGATTTGAGAAAAAACTCTGGACTGCAGAAGAAATTTCTCAGGATAAGAACAGTGTTACCTTTAAGAGAGTAAGTCCGGACGGTGAAAACGGCTTCCCCGGGGAATTCCGTGTATCTGTCCGTTATGAATTTACCCAGGAGAATGAACTCCGTATCCATTACAGCGGCATCAGTGATGAAGATACTGTAGCCAATATGACGAATCACTGCTACTTTAATCTGGCGGGAGAAGGAAGCGGGACGATCCTCGATCATATGCTTCGGATCAACGCGAGATGCTATACACCGGTCAGCGACAGCCGCGCGATCCCGACAGGTGTCGTTGCTCCTGTCGAGGGCACACCTATGGACTTCAGGACTTTCCGGCGGATCGGTGATGATATCGACGCGGATTTTGACCAGCTGACCTTTACCGGCGGATATGATCATAACTATGTAACAGACAATTTTGACGAGGGCAAGAGCAGACCGATCGCCGAGGCGTACTGTTCGGAGACAGGCATCGCCATGAGTGTTTCTTCGGATCTGCCCTGTGTCCAGTTTTACGCAGGCAATTTTATTGTAAGTGAGAATGGCAAGAACGGGCATGTCTACACAAAGCGCAATGGTTTCTGTCTGGAAACACAGGTAGAGCCGGATGCCGTTAACAAAGAAAACTTCCATTCACCCATTCTGGAGGCAGGGGACAAATACAATTCCGTGACCGCGTACCGCTTCTTTGTAAAGTGAATGCTGTCATGACGCATCATCTACTGTTTAAAATCTGGTTTTAAGGATATTTACTGATTCAGCTTAATGAAATGTCAGCATCAAATAAAATTAAAGGGTTTATCACACGTACACAACAGGATCATGTAGGGGCATATGCGGCGCAGGCCGCATATTTCCTTATCATGTCCTTTATTCCTTTTATACTGTTTTTTACCACTCTTCTTAAGTATACCCCGGTCACCTATAATCAGATGCGCGAGGCGATCGTCTCTGTTTTTCCTCAGAACCTTCAGGAATTTGTCATGGGGATCGTGGTCGATATTTACAGGAAGAGTACAGCTGTTATGCCCCTGTCCGCCATCGTGGCGCTCTGGTCGGCGGGGAAAGGTGTTCAGGCGGTCACCAACGGCCTGAATACGATTTATCATGTAAAAGAGACAAGAAACTGGCTGGTCACAAGAGCCTATTCTGTCCTGTACAGCCTTCTTTTTGCAGTTGCCCTGGCATTCAGCCTGGCGATGCTGGTCGTGAGCAATCAGATGCGCCTGTTTCTGATGGAAGCCGTTCCCGTTCTCGGACTGCTGCCCGGCCGTCTCCTGGCAACCAGGTATCTTCTGGTGTTTGTCACACTTTTTCTTGTATTTGTTATACTGTTCTGGGCTATTCCCAACCGGAGAGCCACCTTCCGCAGCCAGGTGCCGGGAGCATTGATCACCGCGGCGGCCTGGATGCTTTTTTCTTTTTTCTTTTCTCTGTACTTCGAATTGTTTCCGGAGCTGTCCAATATGTACGGCAACCTGACATCGCTGATCATGGCCATGCTGTGGCTGTATTTCTGCATGATGATCATGCTCTGCGGAGCCGAGGCAAACAGCTATTTTGAAAATGACCTGCGCAAGGCCTGGCATTCCGTGGAAAAAAACCTGGATGAGAAGAAGCATCCGGACACAAAAAAAGGCTCTGCGGCAGCCGGATTTTGTAAAGAAAGTAACTGCAGAAAAACAAAATGAAAAAAAACAGAAAAAACTCTGTTAAAAATATGAAATATGTTGTATACTGTGGTTTACAGAATGTGGGAGTGTTCTGTTATGCTGTTATACAGCGAAACTCAGTTGATCAGTTTGAAGGGAGTGTTAGATATTAGTATGGGAAAAAAGATTCTGAACCTTCTGCTTTTCCTGTTGATTACAGCCGGCCTGGTTGTCATGACTTTATTTTTCGGCAGGGAGCAGAAATCGGTAATGCTTTATAATTTCTGCTTTCTGGGCGCGATGGCCGTCCTTTATATGGCCGGTATGCTTGGCGGCATGTTCCGCATGGACGACCTGGCAGGAGCGCTCAAAAGAGCAGCAGCAGAAATTACCTCGATCTTCAAAATTCCGGGGAAGATCTCCGCAGGCGATCTGCCGGCCCTGGAAGGAATGTTTGAAAACAGATATCTTGATAAAAAACTGAAGGATTTTGAGAATGATATTGACAAGTCCCAGGAGGGTATCGGAGATATCGAGGACTATATCAACGAAGAAGAACTCAGTATCCATGTACACCGCCGTCTGATGGAACTGGTGCCGGATATCTTTACCAGCCTCGGTATTCTGGGAACCTTTGTCGGTCTGGTATGGGGTCTTAAGAGTTTTAATCCGGGAAGCTACGAGACGATGACGTCTTCTGTAGGATCCCTCGTAGATGGTATTAAGGTCGCATTCCTGACGTCTATCTATGGTATTGCCTACTCGATCATCTATTCTTATGGCGCCAAGAGCGAATACTCCTTCATGACAGAAAAGCTGGCGGCTTTTCTGAATAAGTTCCACAGCTATGTCATGCCGTCCGCTGAAAATGAGTCCCGGAACCTTCTGGTTTCCAGCCAGAAGATCCAGACAGACGCCATGAATAAGATGACAGGGCAGTTCACCGAACAGCTGGCAGCCAGCTTTGAACAGGTCATCACGCCTACATTCCAGAAGATGAATGATTCACTGGATACGCTGGTTACTTCTGTGACGCAGGTCCAGACGGAAGCCATTCAGGATATTCTGAACGTTTTCCTGAAGGAAATGAGAAGCTCTTTCCAGCTGCAGTTTGACGATTTTAATATGGCGATGGAGATGACCAGAAAGGCCCAGGAAGATAATGTGAATTATACCGCAGGCCTTTATCAGTCCCTTTCCGGCCAGCTGCAGGAGAGCTATTCTTCGCAGGAAAAGGCCATGAGGGAAAGCGCTGCTGCCATGGCGGATATGCAGACAAAGCTGACAGCTTCTGTAACACAGATGACCAAAGATACACAGGCGGTTCAGAAGGAACTGTCCCGGGATTATCAGCATGTCATGGACTACATGAAGGATGCCGAACAGTCTGCCGCAAAATTCTGGGTTGCCTGCAACCAGACCATGAAGCGGTATGTGGAAGCGGCTGCCAGCAGCATGGAAAATATCAGCACAGAGAGCGCCGGCGGTGTACAGGTCGTCGAAGGCGGCAAGAAGGTCGTAGAATCCTTCGAGGAGAAGATGAAGGAATTCAACCAGTATCAGCAGCTTTCCTACCAGACGCTGGAACAGGTGCAGAGGCTTCTTTCCGATATCTCTGCGGCTGGGACAGGCGATGTATATCTTAAGGGAGGACGGAATCAGGAACTGAACCAGCAGAGAAGCCTCGACAGGATCCATCAGCTGCTGGAAGAGCAGGGTGAACGCGAGCAGGCTGTTCTGGAAGAGATCAATACGAATCTTAAAGAATATGCCAAAACGTCATCAAAGGGGAAATTTAATCTGTTTAGTAAATAAGGGGTAATGTAAATGCGCAAAAGGAAGAAACCAGAAGAAGGCGGATTCAGTATCTGGCGTTCTTATTCCGATATGATGGCGGGCGTGCTTCTTCTTTTCGTTCTGATCATGTGCGTCACGCTTGCACAGGCACAGAAGAGTTATGATGAAAGTATCAAAGAGCGGGACGAAAAGATCGCCATGCAGGAAGCCTTCGAGATGGACCTGCTGGCCAAGCAGAGAGCTCTGGAAGAAAAAGATACGCAGCTGGAAACGCAGACTCTCCATATAGAGGAGCAGGACGAAGCCCTGACACAGCAGCAGATGCTGCTGGCTGAATACAATGCCAAGCTGAAAGAACAGGAAGCCCGGCTGAATGAGCAGGAGACAGCACTGAATGTTCTTCAGAACGCACTAAACATCAAACAGGAGGACCTGGACGAAAAGACAGCCCTCCTGGCGGATCAGCAGCAGAAGATCGATAAGATCATCGGCGTCAAGGCCGAGGTCGTGGAATCCCTGAAGCAGGAATTCGCGAGCAACAGCCTGAACGTGGATATCGATGCCCAGACAGGCGCGCTGATCCTGGATGCCAATGTCATGTTTGACTATGACGAAGCCTACCTGACGCCCGAGGGCGAAGAAACGCTGCGGCAGGTCCTTCCCATTTACTGTAAAGTGCTTCTGGATGAAGATCACAAACAGTATCTGGCGGAGATCCTGATCGACGGCTACACGGATACCGACGGCGATTACGGGTACAATCTTGAGCTGTCGCAGCAGAGATCCCTGGCCGTTGCCCAGTACCTGCTGGATATAGAGGATGAATTCCTCACGAACAGCGAGCAGCTGGAACTGAGAGATTATCTGACTGTTAACGGACATTCCATGTCGAATCCGGTACTGGATGCCCAGGGAAATGTAGATAAAGATGCTTCCCGCCGTGTCGAGGTTAAATTCCGTCTGAAGGATGATGAGATGATCCAGGAACTGAACCGGATCATGTCCTCGGAGGCCATGCGGTCCACCCCTTCGACACAAACAGCAGGTCAGACAGACACATCACGGACATCAGGTAATTAAGCAGGACAATATAAGAATGATCCGGCAGTCGGACAGGAATATGAATCAGTTCCTGTCCGATTGTTGGTTCATCCCCGGAGACAGATTCAGGAAGAGACAGGCCTTTTTAAGGCACTGACAAAGGATCAGGAAGGAAATCAGGAAAAGAAAATGGCGGTAAAAATCGGAAGAAATGACCCCTGCTGGTGCGGGAGCGGAGCAAAATATAAAAAATGTCACGAACAGTTTGACAGAAGATATGAAGAACTGGAGCTTTCCGGTGCGCCCATGCTGGACCGGAAGCTGATCAAAACGCCGTCACAGGTGGCGGCCATCAAGGAAAGCTGTGCAGTCAATATGGCTGTTCTGGATTATGTCGGAGAACATATCGGCCCGGGAATCAGCACGCAGCAGATCGATGACTGGGTGAGGGATATCACAGCACGCCACGGCGCTGTCTGTGCCCCCCTGAATTATAACGGCTTTCCAAAACATGTGTGCACATCCATCGACGATGTCGTCTGCCACGGGATCCCGGACAGCAGCCGGATCCTGAAAGAGGGCGATATCATCAATGTGGATGTGTCGACCATCTATCACGTATATTTTTCGGATTCCTCCCGTATGTACTGCATAGGCAGCGTGAGTCCCGAAAAGGAACGTCTGGTGCGTGTGACAAAGGAATGTATGGAGAAGGGGATCGAGAAGGTCATCCCCTGGACGCCGATCGGAAACATGGGCAGCGCAGTCAACCGCCATGCAGTTGAGAACGGCTATTCCGTCGTACGGGAGATCGGCGGACACGGTGTCGGCCTGGAATTCCACGAAGATCCCTGGGTAAGCTATACATCAGAAGAAGGAAGCGGCGTCATCATGGTGCCCGGTATGATGTTTACCATCGAACCCATGGTCAACATGGGCAGCCATGAGATCTATACCGACGAATCAGACGGCTGGACTGTCCATACCAGGGACGGCAGCCCCTCCGCCCAGTGGGAGGTCACCGTCCTCGTAACGGAGACCGGCTGCGAAGTGATCTGCTGGTGATAAAAACTGCAAAATCTTCTTGCAATCCGAATTGGAATAGTGTATAATTTCTCATGCTGTGACAAAAAAGATGGTCCGCTGTTACCGTGATGGGTATTAAGAACATCCATAGAATAAGGAGAATCAATATGAACGACATCATCAAAAACATCGAAACAGCTGAACTGAAGGCTGAAGTACCCGAGTTTCGTGTAGGCGATACCGTAAGGGTACACGCAAAGATCAAAGAAGGCGAAAAGGAAAGAGTCCAGATCTTCGAAGGTACCGTATTAAAAAGACAGGGCGGAAGCAACCGTGAGACTTTCACAGTCCGCAAAACTTCCAACGGTGTTGGTGTAGAAAAGACCTGGCCGCTCCATTCCCCGAATGTAGTAGCGGTAGATGTAGTCCGCCGCGGTAAAGTCCGCCGGGCAAAACTGAACTACTTAAGAGACCGTGTCGGCAAATCCGCCAAGGTCAAAGAACGCATGAGATGATCCTGAAAAAGCGGCCGCCAGAAACGGCCGCTTTCTGATTATACAGATTCAACACATCGCAGAGGGCCTGAACAGTGGATAAAGACAGCGGGAAAGAAAACTGGAAGGATAATTGGAAAGAAAACTGGAAAGAGAACTGGAAAGATTTAAAGCCTGTGGCGGAGGCCAGAGAAAAGCTGGCCAATGATAAAGTCCGCAGCGCTCTGTTATGGATATTCGAGATCGCGGTCACATTGGTATTTGCTTCTCTGGTGGCCATCACCTTTTTTCAGTCGGTCACCATGCAGGAGAGCTCCATGGAACCCGAAATTCTGGTAGGAGACAGCTACTTTATGAACCGTCTGGTATACCGGATATCGGATCCCAAACGTAATGACGTGATCGTATTCAAGAATAACGGCAGCGATGATGCGGCCCTCCATATAAGAAGGGTCATCGGCCTTCCGGGGGAGACGGTGCAGATCGTCAATGGAAGAGTCATGATCAACGGCAGCAATCTGCAGGAGATCCTGGATTTTCCTTCCATTTCAAATGCCGGGGCAGCAGCGACAACGATCACCCTGGGGGACGACGAATACTTTGTCCTCGGCGACAACCGGAACAACAGCGAAGACAGCCGGTACGGGGATATCGGCAATGTTAAGAAAAAATATATTGTAGGAAAGCTCTGGTTTCAGACCATGCCGGAAGACAGGCGGGGATTCTTCTGAAACTGTTTTCACAGGAAAGATATGGTGAACATATGAACATACAGTGGTATCCTGGCCACATGACAAAAGCAAGACGCCAGATGCAGGAAGATATCAGGCTGGTCGACCTTGTAATAGAGATCGTTGATGCCAGAGTGCCTGTATCCAGCCGCAATCCGGATATTGATGAGCTGGGAAAGAATAAGCAGAGGCTTCTGATTCTTAACAAGGCAGATCTGGCGGATGAACAGAGGAATGAAGAGTGGACCCGTTACTTTAAAAAGGCCGGCTTTTATGTCGTGTCCGCCGATTCACGCAAATCAGCCGACATGAAGGCTGTGCAGAATGCCATACGTGAAGCCGGCCGCGAAAAGCGGGAGAGAGACCTGAAGCGCGGCATCAAAAACCGTCCGGTAAGAGCAATGGTTGCGGGGATCCCGAATGTTGGAAAATCCACCTTTATCAACAGTTTCGCAGGAAAAGCCTGTACCAGAACCGGTAATAAACCCGGTGTGACGAAGGGAGTGCAGTGGATCCGTCTGAACAAAGAAGCAGAACTTCTGGATACCCCCGGTATTCTGTGGCCGAAATTTGACGACCAGCAGACCGGCGTCCATCTGGCATTGATCGGTTCGGTAAAAGACGAAGTGCTCGATCTGGAAGAACTGGCAGTTGTTCTGGTCGGGTTTCTTAAGGAAGAATATCCGGGCGTGCTTTCAAACCGTTACGGTGTGACGGAAGAGGCGCCGCCGGCGGAGATCCTCTCGGAGATCGGGCGGATCCGGGGATGCCTGAAAAAAGGGGAGGAAATTGATTATACAAAAACCTGCAGCCTCCTGATGGACGACTATCGGTCCGGACGTCTGGGCCGGATCACGCTGGAAAAAGTTCCCGTGCAGGCACAATAGTGCTGAAAGGTAAAACCATGAAGACCCTGAAAGAAATTGAGAGTGAATTTATGAGCACCCCCGCGGAGGATTATGACGGTCTCTTTGAGTCCTATCAGGACGATCCGAGGGCTGGTGTGGTAAAACTCCTGGCCAGATTCCGGAAGAAGGCGGAAAATCTTGCGGCAGAAAAGCAGCGGATCGAATCGCTGAAACAGTTCGAATATAAATACCGAAGCCTGGGACTGGTCGCCGGGATCGATGAAGTAGGAAGGGGACCGCTGGCGGGCCCGGTGGTGGCCTGCGCTGTGATCCTTCCGGAAAACGAGGATATTCTCTATCTGAATGATTCTAAAAAACTGACGGCTGCCAGAAGAGAAGAACTCTGCTGCGAAATTATGGAAAAAGCGGTGGGCGTAGGCCTCGGCGTGGTTTCACACGAGAGAATCGACGAGATCAATATTCTCCAGGCGACTTATGAGGCGATGCGCCAGGCGATCGCTGCTCTTCCGGTAAAGCCGCAGGTTCTTTTAAACGATGCCGTAAGGATACCGGACGTGGATATACAGCAGGTGCCCATCATTCACGGCGATGCCTCTTCTGTATCCATAGCCGCGGCAAGTATTGTGGCCAAGGTGCATAGAGATGCCATGATGGACCAGCTCGCCTCCAGATATCCGGAATACGATTTTTCCTCCAACAAGGGATACGGGACCGCCGCACATGTGGCAGCCCTCAGAAAATATGGCCCATGCCCCATCCACCGGAAGACATTTATAAAAAACTTTGTCTGAAAAGATCGTATCTGAAAGAATGATTTATGACGGAACAGATGAATAAGAGAAAGACAGGCGGCTACTATGAGGACATGGCAGCCGCCTTTCTGGAAAATAACGGATTGATCATCCTTGAAAGGAATTTCAGAAGCAGATCCGGCGAGATCGACCTGATCGCCAGAGACAGGGAATACCTGGTCTTTGTGGAAGTCAAATACCGCAGTACGCGCCATCAGGGATATGCAGTCTCTGCCGTCGACAGAAAAAAACAGCAGAGGATCGCCCGGGCAGCCCGCTACTATCTTCTGAAAGCAGTGGGGAGAGACGATATTCCCTGCCGGTTTGACGTGATCGGGATCGAAGGCACCAGCATCCAGTGGATACAAAATGCCTTCGAAGCCTGACTTAATATATGAACAGTATTTAGTGCATCTTTTTCAGAAGGCCGATGATCTTCTCGTTGCTGGAACGCACTTTTTCGACGGAAACATCATGATTAATGGTATCCATGATACTCGCAAGATACTTGCTCATGTTGGCTTCGACATAGTAGGGGCGGGCCAGCAGCTCGGGCGTTCTGTAATTCAGATTGGTCGTGATGACCTTGTCAAAATATTTCTTTTCATAATACTCGTCAAATTTGGAAAGGCCGTCGGTGAACAGGCTGTAGGTCGTGCAGATGAAAACTCTCCGGGCCCCCCGTTCCTTGATCTGCCGGGAAACATCCAGCATACTTTCCCCCGAGGAGATCATATCGTCGATGATGACGACATCCTTTCCATCTACGGAATCTCCCAGAAATTCATGGGCGACGATGGGATTTTTGCCGTTTACGATGGTGGAATAATCGCGCCTCTTATAGAACATTCCCATATCGACGCCGAGAATATTGGAAAAATAAACGGCACGGGACATGGCTCCCTCATCCGGACTGATGATCATCAGGTGGTCATTGTCCACCTTGAAATCCGGCACACATTTGACCAGCGCTTTTAAAAACTGATAGGTCGGGAAGAAGTTGTCAAATCCGCTGAGGGGGATGGAATTCTGCACTCTGGGATCGTGGGCGTCAAAGGTAATGATGTTGGATACGCCCATGTCGATCAGTTCTTTAAGAGCCAGCGCGCAGTCCAGAGATTCACGTTTGGAACGTCTGTGCTGGCGGCCTTCGTAGAGGAAGGGCATGACTACATTGATGCGGTGCGCCTTGCCGGTGGCGGCAGAAATGATTCGTTTAAGATCCTGGTAATGGTTGTCCGGAGACATGTGATTTTCACGTCCGCATACCGTGTATGTGAGACTGTAATTGGTAATATCCACCATAATGAAAAGGTCGACGCCGCGGACAGATTCGCGGATATAGCCCTTTCCTTCGCCTGTACCGAAGCGGATACATTCACAGTCGATCAGGAAGGTTTTTTCGCAGTATCCCTGCGGGATCACAGCCATGTTTTTTCTGGATATCAGATCCTTGCGGTATTTCACAAGTTTTTTATCAACTTCTTCTGCAAGATCACGGCAGCCTGCCAGGGCCGCTATCTTGATCGGCGCTACAGGTAAAGACTTTTCGAGAAATTCGCTGTTGGACATGTTCAACCTCCGGCATATATGACATAAAAGGTTTCTATCCCTTATTTATAGCATCAGAGCATCCTTGCGTCAAGTAAAGAATGCTATGTTTGACTTTTACAGATGGTTTTGGTATCATCACAGAAGACTGGGGGAACAGATGATGGAGCAGAAAAAACGACATGTGATCAGCCGGGTGCTTCCCGGAAGTATAGCAGAAGAACTGGAGATCGAACCCGGCGACTGCCTTCTGGCGGTAAACCAGGAGCCTCTGGAGGATGTGTTTGACTACCGCTACCGGATGAATGACGAGTATGTCGACCTTCTGATCGAGAAGCCTGACGGCGAGCAGTGGGAGCTGGAGGTGGAGAAGGAATACTCCGAGGACCTCGGCCTGGAATTCGAAAACGGCCTGATGGACGACTACCGGTCCTGTACCAATCACTGTATATTCTGCTTTATCGACCAGATGCCAAAAGGAATGCGGGAAACCCTGTATTTTAAGGACGACGACTCCCGCCTTTCTTTTCTGCAGGGAAATTATGTGACCCTGACGAATATGAGCGATCATGATATAGAAAGAATTATCGCGTATCATATGGAACCCATCAACATATCCTTTCAGACGATGGATCCGGCTTTAAGATGCCGTATGCTGCACAACCGGTTCGCGGGAGATGCATTAAAAAAAGCTGACCGCCTGTATGAGGCGGGGATCCACATGAACGGACAGAT
>CACZPF010000097.1 GCA_902782975.1 uncultured Lachnospiraceae bacterium | reverse complement strand
GAGACTTTAGATAGCGCTCTTCGGAGATTTAAGAGAAGCTGTGCTAAAGCAGGTATTCAGCAGGAGATCCGTAAGAGAGAGCATTACGAGAAACCAAGCGTACGTCGTAAAAAGAAATCTGAAGCCGCAAGAAAACGTAAATATAATTAATGTGCGCAGACAATTCCCTGGCTGATCTTATCAGTCAGGGAATTTTGCGTAAACAGGGAATTGTACAATTGCCTGATATAAGAGTAAGATAGAAAGGAACCTGTTTTTTTCTATGAATCCATCCAGGAAGGCCAGCATCGAGATTAAGAAAAATATTGTGATCCGGTTTCTTGCCGGTATAATAAAATTATTATTCAATAAAATTTTCTATGTTTCCTTTGCTTTTCTGGCGCAGCTTCTGTTTTTTGCTCTGATGGGGTGGTTCTTTGCAGGATATTCCAGATATTTTTTCTGGACTGTACAGATCATCTCTTATATTACTGCCTTCTATATCGTTAACCGCCGTATCAATCCGTCTTATAAACTGGCCTGGACCATTACGATCCTGTGTATTCCTGTGTTTGGCCTGTTTCTGTATCTGGTTTTCGGTAAATCCAGGATCGCGGCCCGTATAGAAAATCTATTTGAAAAAGCAAGACAGGAATCTTCTGAGGTCCTTAAAGAAAAACCGGAAGTCCGGAAGGCTGTCTATGAAGAAAATCCTTCGGTTTCTGCTCAGTCCAGCTATATCTCAAATGTTTCCGGATATCCTATCCACACAAATACCATTGCCGATTATTTTCAGGTAGGGGACGATATGTTCCCGGTTCTGATCAGAGAACTGAAAAATGCCAGAAAGTATATTTTTATTGAATATTTTATTATTAATGACGGGCTGATGTGGGAAAGTGTTCTGTCCATACTGGAGGAAAAGGTTAAAGAAGGTGTGGATGTCCGGCTGATCTACGACGGGTTCGGATGCCTGTCTACCCTTCCGGCCGGCTATTACAAGAAACTTAGAAGTAAGGGGATCCAGTGTGTGGTCTTTAATCCCTTCCGGCCGATCCTGAATGTCATCCAGAACAACCGGGATCACCGTAAGCTGTGCATTATCGACGGGTATGTCGGGTTTACAGGAGGGATCAATCTTTCTGATGAATATATCAACAAAACAGAACGGTTCGGCCACTGGAAGGATACGGCTGTCATGCTGAAAGGGGAAGCTGTCATGAATATGACAGTTATGTTTCTTCATATGTGGAAAGTTATCACGGCCGAAGAAGCACCGATCAACTATATGGATTATCTGCCGGAAAAAAGCTATCCGGCCAATTCGTTCAAGCACGGATTTGTCCAGCCCTTCTGCGATTCTCCTCTGGATAATGAGATCGTAGGCGAAAATGTTTATCTGAATATAATCAACAAGGCAAAAAGATATGTGTACATATGCACACCTTACCTGATCATAGATAATGAGATGATGACAGCCCTGTGTCTGGCATCAAAAAGCGGGGTCGATATCAGGATCATGACACCCAGCATTCCGGATAAGAAGCTGGTTTTCCTGCTGACACAGTCCTATTATGAACAGCTTCTGGAGGCAGGAGTCCGGATCTACGAGTATATTCCCGGATTTTTACATGCCAAGTCTTTTGTATGTGATGATGAACTGGCTGTCGTCGGGACCATTAATCTGGACTACCGGAGTCTGTATCTGCATTTTGAGGATGGTGTCTGGATCTACAGGAACCAGGTCATCCATGATATCAGGACGGATTTTGAGAATACCATGAAATACTGCGATCCGATCTGTCTGGATACGGTTAAGAAACGTGGAATATTTGTGCGCGGCCTGCAGAGCATTCTGAGGCTTGTTGCGCCGATGCTCTGAAGATTATCTGAAGATTTTTTCCCGGCAGGCTTTGTTCCTGCCGTATAAGAGGTTCATCAATATGACAGATACTTATCGGATAAAAGAATACGAGATATGGACACAGAAAATTCCGGCGGGGAATCATTTTACAATGGCTGTCATTGCGGACCTCCACAGTAAGGAATACGGCCCCGGTAATGAGGACCTCATTTCCTGCCTTAAGGACCTGTCGCCGGATATGATCCTGCTGGCGGGTGATCTGATGGTCCGGACCAGGCCGGAAGCCTTGAAAAATGCGGCGTTTCTTCTCAGGAAAATGGTCAGGATCGCTCCTGTGTTTTATGCATACGGGAATCATGAAAGCAGAATGAAGGCATCCCTGCGCTATCAGGATTCTTTTCTTCATTACGAAGAATATGTTAAAAGACAGGGAGTCCAGATCCTGAGCAATTCTCACAGGGAGATCTGCCTGAAGGGGATCCCTTTTGCCGTTTACGGGCTGGATCTGCCTCTTCGGTATTATATGAGGTGCCGAAGTTATGCTCTGACGCAGCCGGCTCTTCATAAGGCGCTGGGACGGCCGGCAAATGACGTTTATTCGATTCTCCTGGCGCACAATCCGGCTTATGGGAATGAATATTTTGACTGGAAGGCCGACCTGATCCTTTGTGGACATTATCATGGAGGCGTTCTTCGTTTTGACGAGAATCACGGTCTGATCTCGCCCAGATTCTGGCCGCCTTTTCCGCCATACTGCTGCGGCAGGTTTTCAAGACCCGGGCAGAACATGCTTGTCAGTGCGGGCATGGGCGAGCATACGGTTCCTGTCCGCATTCATAATCCCAGAGAAATGCTTGTTGTCAGACTGCACGGAGGAGGTTCGCTGATTGGCACTTGAGGTAAAACTGAATGTTTTTAACGGGCCGCTGGATCTTCTGCTGCATCTGATCGATAAAAATAAGATAGATATATATGATATTCCGATCGTGGAGATCACGGCACAGTATATGGAATATATTCACGCCATGGATCATGAAGACCTGGGCGTGATGAGTGAGTTTCTGCTGATGGCTGCGACCCTGCTGGATATTAAATGCCGCATGCTGCTCCCGAAAGAGGTCAATGAGAGCGGAGAAGAGGAAGACCCGCGGGATGAACTTGTCCAGAAGCTGCTGGAATATAAGATGTACAAGTATATGTCTTATGAACTCAGAGATCGTATGGATGAGGCAGGAAATGCTTTTTACCGGAAAAAGTCCCTGCCGCAGGAAGTTCAGCAGTATCAGGTTCCTGTCGATCCGCAGGAGCTGCTTTGCGGGCTTACTCTCGATAAACTCAATGAAATATTCCAGTCCATTCTCCGCCGGCAGGAAAACAAACTGGACCCGATCAGAAGCCGGTTTGGCAGGATCGAAAAAGAGGAGATCAGCATGTCTGAAAAAATGCTGGAGCTGAAATCTTTTGCCAGAGAACACAGCCGTTTTTCCTTTAAAAGCCTTTTGAAAAAGCAGCATTCCAGGACGCAGCTGGTTGTCACTTTTTTATGTATCCTTGAGTTGATGAAGATGGGTCATCTTGTTGTCAGTCAGGAATCTTTATTCGGAGACATCAGCATAGAACTTGCGGATGATCCGGATACCTGGAAAAACCTGACGGAATTCGCAGAGGAAGAGTAGAAGTTGGAAGATAAAATGATACAGGCGGCGATCGAAGCGATCCTGTTTGCCATGGGCAATTCGGTGGAGGATACGGTCATCGCGCAGGCCCTTGATGTTGATATAAAAAAGATCCGCTCCGTTCTGGCTGATATGAAAAAGAGATATCAGGAGGAAGACAGGGGGATCCAGCTGATCGAGATGGAGAACGCCTATCAGCTTGCTACAAAAAAAGAATTTTATGAATATCTGATCCGGATCGCCATGCACCCCAAAAAGCCGGTGCTTACGGATATCATGCTGGAGACGCTCTCGATCATTGCCTACAAGCAGCCGGTCACCAAAGCCGAAATAGAAAAGATCCGCGGTGTAAAAAGCGATCATTCCATCAATAAACTGCTGGAATATGATCTGATCCGTGAACTGGGACGGCTGGATGCCCCAGGACGGCCCATTATCTTCGGGACGACGGAGGAGTTCCTGCGTTCCTTCGGGGTAGAGGCCCTGGATGAGCTGCCCGTCCTGGATCCGGTGCGCATGGAGGACTTCAAGGCGGAGGCAGAGGAGGAAGTCCAGCTGAAGCTGGATGTTTAAGCTGTCAATATATAGAACAGGAGGGAAAACATATGCCGACTACCTATACGCACGATTTATTTGGTAAACGTATCTACCGGTATATACCGGAAGAGATACAGCAGGTCCTTCGAAGCCACAAGGATCTTTACAGGATCGGACTTCACGGGCCGGATATCCTGTTCTATTATATGGTTTCCAAAAACAGGATCAGTCAGCTGGGTGTCCGGATGCACCGCACTCAGGCCAGAGCCTTTTTTGAAGAGAGTATGAAGAAGGTCCGCGAGACCGGGGATGAGGCGCTTCTCGCCTATATGATCGGTTTTGGCTGTCATTATCTTCTTGATTCCGAATGTCATCCGTATGTCGGCGAGATGGATTCCTCCGGTGTTATTTCCCATACAATGCTGGAAAAGGAATTTGACCGCCAGTTAATGCTTGAAACCGGACGGGATCCTCTGACATTCAGGCCTTCTGACTGCATCGTTCCGACCTACGATTATGCGAAAGTTATCCATAAAGTCATCACGGAGGTCGGTGTCACCAATATTTTCATTTCCCTGAAGATGATGAAGCGGCTGACCAACAAAATGGTGTGCAATGACGGCGGAAAAAGACGCAGAAGGATCTATCGCCTTCTCCGGTTTGCAGGGAAGAACAATGCAGATCAGCTGATCGAACATTTTATGCTTCCGGAGCCGCCGGAAGGTTGTGAGATCCCCTTAAAGCAGCTGAGAAAGCATTTTGATAAAGCTCTTCAGGATGCGCCGCAGTATCTGACGGAATTATTCGACCTTTCCCGGACGGAGAAAGGACTGAGCGAGCGCTGGAACCTCACATACAACGGGTAGTCATTTGATATTAAAAAACTATGGTATTTTGTCAAAATGTTGTAAGATAATAAGACTTGAATTTTGTTCTGAAAACAGATACAATAGAGAGGAAAATTTTTGTTTTTTATTATTATTTTAATAATGGAGGGTATAGAAACATGAGTACTGTAACTCAAAATCCGGCGGTTTTACGGATTGAATCCCTGCTGGATGATAACAGCTTCGTTGAGATCGGCCAGGGAGTCACTGCCAGATCGACCGATTTTAACATGACAGGCAGCAAAGCACCTTCCGATGGCGTTATCACTGGTTATGGTGTGATCGATGGAAACCTTGTATATGTCTACAGTCAGGATGCCTCTGTTCTTGGCGGGTCGATCGGTGAAATGCATGCCAGAAAGATCCTTCGCCTTTACGACATGGCACTTAAAACAGGCGCACCGGTCATCGGTCTTATTGACTGTGCCGGCATCCGCCTTCAGGAAGGCACAGACGCGCTCGAAGCGTTCGGCAGCATCTATCTTAAAGCTACGATGGTTTCCGGCATTATTCCTCAGATCACAGGCATCTTCGGCAACTGCGGCGGCGGCATGGCCATTCTTCCGGCACTTTCCGATTTCACATTTATGGAAGAAAAGAAGGGCCGTATGTTTGTCAACGCCCCCAACGCGCTGGCCGGCAATACGGATGCCAAAAGAGATACGGCGGCGGCAGCCTTCCAGGCAGCTGAAAGCGGTATGGTAGACGGCTTTGGAACAGAGGAAGAGATCATCGCCAGAATGCGTGAACTCGTATCCATGCTTCCGTCCAACAACGAGGATGCAGATGTTTATGCAGAGTGCCAGGACGATCTGAACCGTACGGCAGATGATATTGCTGCCTGCACAGAGGATACCGCCCTTGCTCTTTCCCGGATCGCGGATGACGAAAACTTTGTTGAAGTCAAAGCCGGCTACGGGAAAGATATGGTTACCGGCTTCCTGCGCCTGAACGGCGCGACTGTCGGCGCTTTGGCAAACCGTTCTGCTCTTTTTGATGAAGAAGGCAACAAGACAGAGGACTTTGGTGGAACGATCTCTGCCAGAGGAGCAAGAAAGGCAGCGCACTTTGTTAAATTCTGTGATGCCTTCAACATTCCGATCCTTACACTCAGCTGTGCGACCGGGTTTAAGGCGACTGTCTGCGGTGAAAAATATATGGCAAAGGCTGTCGGTGAAATGGTGCATGCATTTGCAGATGCCACCGTTCCGAAAGTCAATGTTATTATCGGAAAATCCTACGGGAATGCGTATGTTGTCATGAACAGCAGATCACTCGGCGCCGATATGGTGTACGCATGGGATACTGCAGAGATCGGCATGATGGATGCTTCCCTGGCTGCAAAGATCATGTATCCTGGCGCTGACGCCAGGGAACTGGCCGTCAAGGCGGACGAATACAGAGCGCTGCAGTCCGGTGTCAGCAGTGCTGCTGCCAGAGGATATGTCGACACGGTCATCGCTCCGTGCGATACCCGTAAATATGTGATCGGCGCTTTTGAAATGCTTTATACCAAGAGGGAAGACCGTCCTGACAAAAAGCATGGTACAGTTTAAGCGAGGTGGAGCATATGAGAGGATTAAAAAAGAACCTCACCCTGCTGCTGGCAGTTTTTGTGATGACAGTATGCATGGCTCTTGCGGGTGCTGCACCTGCTCTGGCGGACGATGCTGACCGTTCTTCCGGCATTGATCCTACAATAGAAGAGCAGCTGCTTGAAAATGTAAAGAGTCTGACAGATTCGATCATCAACCTGCGGGACGAGGAAATCGAAAACTATATCGAAAACGGAAATGATTTTTCCAAAAACGCTATAGAAGCCTGGAAGGGCGTTAAGAAAGAGCTTGGTGCAAAGAAGGAAGATCAAAGCGCTGTCGGTACTCCTTCTGTCGTATTGAATGATAAAGAATATACGGTCACCATGCCTGTAGATTTTGAAAACGAAGATGCGGATTTTGTTTACACTCTGGATCAGAATATTTCTCCTAAAACCCTGACTGTAAACGTGAATTACTCCATGGCTACCACAATGACCCGGGCCGCTCTCAATACTTTGATGGGTGTCGGCATCGTATTCATGGTCCTTGTGTTCCTGAGCTTTATCATCTCTCTCTTTAAGTATATTCCCAACGGAGAGACCAAAAAAGAGGAGAAGAGAGCTGTAGAGACCGTTCCTGCCCCGGCACCTGCTGCTGAAGCGGAAGAGGAACTGGTCGATGATCTGGAACTGGTTGCCGTCATTACGGCGGCGATCGCTGCTTCCGAAGGGAAGGCTGCTCCGGAAGGCTTTGTCGTACGTTCGATCCGCAAAGCCAGAAGAGCGAGATAAATTGCAGGTACTGGTTAAGTTTATCTGGTTGTTAAGTTTATCTGATTGTTTATGTTCAGCTGGTTGTTTAGTCAATTTGGATTTTCAGTCTAACTATTATCACACAGGAGGATTATTTTATCATGAAGAGTTATATCATCACCGTAAACGGAACCGCATACGAAGTAACGGTTGAAGAGACAGACGGTGCATCGGCACCTGCTGCGGCACCTGTTCAGAAAGCAGCTCCCAAGGCCGCCCCTAAAGCAGCTCCCGCAAAAGCTCCTGCTGCCGGCGGCGGTTCCATTAAGGTAACGGCATCTGTTCCCGGCAAGGTCGTCAAGATCGCTGCATCGGCAGGCCAGGCAGTTAAGGCCGGCGACAGTGTTATTATTCTTGAATCCATGAAGATGGAAATTCCGGTTGTTGCTCCGCAGGATGGTACGATCGTCAGCATCGATGTTAAAGAAGGCGCTTCCGTAGAGAACGGAGATACTCTTGCTACCATGAACTGAGACAGGGAGGTAATCATATGTCTTATGTAACAGATACCTTGTCCAACCTGGTTCATCAGACAGCCTTCCTGAATCTGACCTGGGGCAACTACCTGATG
>CACZPF010000096.1 GCA_902782975.1 uncultured Lachnospiraceae bacterium | reverse complement strand
ATATATACAAGTTATTTTGCAAAACTCAAATCATTGCCTGATGATATTATTCCAATATCAATTTGTGGCAAAGCTCCTGATTGGTATAAAGGATTGCAATATAAAAGATTAGCACCTAAATATAGCTTCTTTATGAAATGGAAAGAAAATCACGACAATGATTATTATATCAAATGTTTTAATGAACAGGTATTAAGTAAATTGGATGCAATGGATGTTGTTCTGGATTTGTTTGATTTGCTAAATGAAAATGGTTTTAATATTGGGGATAAAAATATAGCTTTGATATGTTATGAAAAACCAGATGATTTTTGTCATAGACATTTAGTAGCAAATTGGTTAAACAAAAATGGATATGAGTGTAAAGAGTGGGAGTAAATTATGAAACCGATGTAAGCAAACATTTAAAGAAGGATGGAGGAAAAAGATATGAAGAAAAAAGAACAGATGAAGAAAACGGCATTTGTGAAGAAGGCGGGAATCGGTATCATGTGTGCTGCTATGGCAGCAGGTACTGTATCAGCCAGTGTGACGTCTGAAAAGGCTGCCGGAAATATGAAAGCAGCAGAGGCGAATGCAGCAGAAACAAATACATTAGAAACAAACGCAGCAGGAATGAATGTTTCTGAAATGGATGCAGAAGGGATCCGGATGGATGAAACAACCGGAAGGATCGTCATCAGCGAAGCCGGAAATTATACGCTGACGGGAAATATGAAGGGGACAGTTTTTGTAGATCCCGGTGCCGGCGATGTGGTTCTTACACTTGATAATGCAAAGATCGACGGCGTTCACTCTGCCGGAATTGCAGCAGTGAGCGGAGATTCCCTTACGATCCGGATGGCAGACGGATCTGTAAACAAGATCTGCGACGGTGGTCAGGATGAGAATTATACAGCTGCCGTTTATAGCAGAACCGATCTTACTTTCGAAGGCAGCGGGGTTTTGAATATTGAAGCAAACAACCGTCAGGCCATTCAGATGGAGAATGCAAGTGTTTTCTTTGATGGAGGAGAATATAGAATCAAATCCTGTGGAACAGGGATCTGTATCAGCGGTGATAAGAGCGGCTCAATTACCATGAACAGCGGTTCCGTTTATATTCATGCCGCCGGAAACAGTATTGATCCCAATACGAACGTTGTTATGAACGGTGGAACGATCGTTGAAGACTGGGATGCGTCAGAAGAAACAACGGTTTCTACTGGGACAGCTAAAACAAAGGCAGCTGCGTCTAAAGAACGTCGGACAGGAACCCGCCAGGGGCAGGAATCAAAGAGCCGCCAGACAGACAACAGTGAGATATCTGAGAATTCACAGGAAGAGAAAAGCAAGAATCCAAATACCGGCAGCCAGCAGAATGATCCGTCCGCACCGCAGGGAAAAATGAGTCAGAGTCCGAATACCGGCAGCCAGCAGAATGATCCGTCCGCACCGCAGGGAGAAATAAGTCAGACCCCGAATACCGGCAGCCAGCAGAATGATCCGTCTGCACCGCAGGGAAAGAAGGGTCGGAACACAAATACCGCCGGCAATGGCACGCAGACTGGTTTTCCGGGCAGCATGCAGGGAAACATGCAGGGAAACATGTCCCAGACCACAGGAACCACGGATACAGCGGGAGAGATCGTGACAGGAACAGCCGGCAGCTCTGCGGCAGATCTGGTCGCAGATTATGAAAATGCAGTAACTTATACCATGACAGACGAAGAAAACGAAGTAAAGATCGACGAATCCGGGACCTATATTGTCACAGGATCTTCCAGCAATGGCAGCATTACCGTCAAAAAAGAAACTACAGGCGTAGTGCTTGTTCTGGAGGATCTGGACCTTACCAGTACCAGCGGCGCTGCTCTTTCGATCAATAAATCAGCGGAGGTACAGGTAATCGTATCCGGCAATGTAACATTGACAGACAACGAAAATCCGGAGGATGAAAATTCCACGGATGCAGATGTAGCAGATGCCTATGACGGTGCGGCCTTCAAGCTTAAAGCAAATTCTGTCGTATTTGTGACAGGCGACGGCAATCTTACGATCAACGGCAACGCGAAAAACGGAATAAAGGGCGGCGATGATTCCAGCCTGGTGATCGGCGGCGATGTGACAGTCGATATCAATGCAGTAAACGATGGCATCAATTCCAATTATGATGTGACCCTTCTGGCAGGTGATATTACCATCAATGCCGGAGATGATGCTGTTCATGCAGACCACATTCTGACCATCGGAAGTGAGGATGGAACCGGACCGGACCTTGATATAGAAAGCAGTACTGAAGGACTTGAAGGAACGGTTGTAAATATCTTTGGCGGCGATATTGATATCACCTCCAGCGACGATGCAGTTAACGCGGCAAATGGGGACGGTGTATATGAAGGAGTCCTCGATTATTCCTTTAATATGACAGGCGGCGACCTGACGATCAATGCAGCTGGTGACGGACTTGATTCTAACGGTAATATCAACTTGATCGACGGGGAAGCAGAGATCCACAGCGGTGCTGCGGCTGGAGAAGCAGGAATTGATTATATTGGGGATTTGTATATTTCGGAAGATTTTGAACTTGAGAATTACAACGGTGTGGCTTCTGATGCCATGATGGGCAGGCCGATGGGCGGCAATATGCCGGCCATGTCCGGTCAGAATGGAAACAACGGAAGTATGCCGGCCATGTCCGGTCAGAATGGAAACAACGGAAGCATGCCGGCCATGTCCGGACAGGACGGAAACAGCGGAAGCATGCCGGCCATGCCTGGTCAGGACAGAAACAGCGGAAGCATGCCGGCCATGCCTGGTCAGGACGGAAACAGCGGAAGCATGCCGGCTATGCCTGGTCAGGACGGAAACAGCGGAAGCATGCCGGCTATGCCTGGTCAGGACGGAAACAGCGGAAACAGCGGAAGCATGCCGGCCATGCCTGATCAGGACGGAAACAACGGCGTATTGCTGACTGTATCGGGTCAGAACTGAATGGAAGATCAGGCCTGCAGATCAGAGCTGAAAATCAGAGTAGGAGATCAGAATATTATAATATAAGAGGGACGGGATTCCTGTCATTTTGTGCAGGAATCCCGTCCCTTGCATTATCGTACGGGTTGGGAAAAGATAAAGGTTTCAGATGCTTTTGCATTCAGCCGGCTTCAAGCTCAATATTCCGTACCAGGGACGGCTCGTCGGTGATCATTCCATCGGCATGAAGTTCCAGAACCTTCCGGATATCCCGTTCCTGATCCGGCGTCCACACATTCACCCCGATTCCCTGTTCATGCATGGTAGTTATCACCGTATCCGAAAGCGTATTATAGTGACAGTGCAGATAATCCACCGGAAAATCAAGATTCTCGATAAAACGGACAAGATCCGCCTGCTGCATTATCAGTTCTTCCACATCACTCCATACAGCATCATCCGGAACGACAGCGGCAACTGCCCTTACCAGTTCAAGATAAATTTCCTCCGGAGTGTTTCCATGGGCTCCAAACCGTGAAAATGCATTTGCTATGGCACTCGGAAGACTTTTGACGTCTTCTGTCGTATATGCACTTAGCGGTTTGTCCTCTGGCAGATAATCAGCAAGATGAAACATGGAAATTGCTGACATATTGGGAACAGTGATCATGCCGACGGATATTTCCGGGGCATATTCTTTTATATCTTTTAGAAGGTGTCTGTCAAAGGAACTGACAATGATCTGCCCGGCAAAGCCGGATCGCATAATCGTATCAGCGGCAGCCTCCACATATTCACGGTGGCTGCCATTCGTCGGCTTCAGTTCCAGATTCACGATTTTAAAATCAAGATCAGAAGCTGCTTCCAGACATTCTTCCAGGGTAAGGATCTGCTCTCCGGCGAATTTTTCATCAAACCAGGAGCCAAAATCAAGCTCTTTCAGCTCGGCAAGAGTCATCTCGGATATAGTTCCATGACCGCTGCTGAATCCTTCGATCGAATCATTATGGCATAAGACAAGGAAACCGTCTTTCGTCATTCGTACATCGGTTTCGATGCCATCCGCTCCAAGGTCTTTAGCTGCCCGAAAAGCAGCCAGCGTATTCTCGGGAGCGATGAGCGAAGCGCCGGCGTGCGCCTGGATCAGGATATGATTCACGGTGCTTTTTTCATCTTCGGAATCATCAGTCTCTGCCTCTTCATCGCTTTTGAAAGGATCATCATTTAGTGTGCCTGATCCATAGACTGCACCACTTTCTATTCGTTCTTCTTCCGGAATACTGTCGTCCGGAGTACTGCCATGCACACACGTTTCCGTCATATAACCGGATACAGCCAGAATTCCGGTGGCTAAAAGAACAGACATCCATCTCAATGATCTTATTTTACTTTGCATTTTCAATCAATTTGCTCCTTCTGGGCATCGTTTTTCGTATACTGTTCACGGTCTATTCAAAACATTCGGAATTTTGCCCTGCGGGCTCTCCTGACGGCGCTGTGGGCCTGAATTCTTCATGCCGTGAATAGTAATTATAATAGACATTTTGGGAATACTGGTCAACCCTTTTTCGTTGACGCAGGTCCATAAAAGAAATAGAATAAAACAGAGAATCAATAAATGAAGGTTTTTCAAAAAGAAACAGATCAGAAAGGATTGGGTCGGGCTCATGGTCATGCATCATTCTTTTGCAGGAATTTCTAATATCTGCCGGTTCAGGCGTTTTCTTATCCGGCACCTGTTTCCGGTGTTTTGCCTGGGGGCCAGTCTGGTGTTCGGCCTTCATTTTTCCACTATATTGGCCTATGCTTCCGGACAGAATTCTTCTTCCTTTCAGAATAGAGAAGTCCGGACAGCGGAGGAGCTTGTGTCCTTTTTCAGCACATGTGAGGAGAAGGCGCTGACTTCTTTTTCGGTAAAAACAGAGCCCGGCTTTTTTCAGAAACTGCAGGAGAATTCTTTTTATTATCTGTATCGGCTGGAGAAGGAAGGGCACATTTATGAAAGAAAAATGACATATTATTCAGACGGCCGGATCGAGTACAGCGATGTTACATGGTTTTCGGCACCTGTCTCTGTCTGCGATACGATGGAGAAGGCAGAATCTGCGGTCAGAACATATATTCAAAACCGGTGTTTCGCCTACACGCTTGTATGCAGTCCCGAAGTGTATGATAAACTGTTTAAACAGGCACAGATGGCTGCCATCGCCGGATCAAACGGCATCTCGCAAGTGGACT
>CACZPF010000095.1 GCA_902782975.1 uncultured Lachnospiraceae bacterium | reverse complement strand
CCAGGCTGTTCGATGGCAAAAGCTAAACTTAATGACATTGGGATGCTCCCCTTGTTTTATTCTGACATACTATTTTTCTGTTACATCCGGATCAGGCATCTTTTAAGAATGCCTTATAAGCCTTTTTCGCCTCATAAACATCGGCTTTGCTGGTTATTTCCCAGGGAGCGTGCATGCTGAGAACAGATACGCCGCTGTCTACGACCTGCATCCCGTAAAGAGCTGCGATATAAGCGATGGTTCCGCCGCCGCCAAAATCTACCCTGCCAAGTTCAGCGGTCTGGAAGAATACCCCGTTGTCGTCCATGATCCGGCGTACTTTGGCCAGATATTCCGCATTGGCATCATTGGAGCCGCTCTTCCCTCTGGCTCCTGTAAATTTATTAAATACAATGCCTCTTCCAAGATAAGCGCTGTTCTTTTTCTCAAAAGCCTCACTGTAGAACGGATCATACCCGGCACTTACATCGGAAGAGAGCATGCAGGAATTACAAAAAACATGGCGAAGGTTCAGCTCTGAATACTGGCCTGCCGCGTCCATAAGATCTGCAAGACTGTTTTCAAAGAAGCGGGACTGCATACCTGTTGCTCCGACGGAGCCGATCTCTTCCTTATCCACCAGAAGGCAGCAGCTGGTACGCTTCGGCGTTTCGTCCATCTCCAGCAGTGCCATAAGAGAGGTACAGGCACAGACCCTGTCATCCTGCCCGTAGGAAGCGATCATGCTCCGGTCCAGTCCACATTCGCGGGCTTTTCCGGCAGGAACGATCTCAAGCTCCGCTGATAAAAAGTCCTCTTCTTCAAACCCGTATTTATCTTTTATGATCCGCAGGACATTCTCTTTCACCGCTTCTTTTTTCTTATCGTCCGGAAGATCTCTGAGCGGACGGCTTCCGACCAGAATATCCAGATTTTCGCCCTCAACAACCTCTGCTCCTGTCTTCTGCAGCTGCTTTGCGGAAAGGTGGATCAGAAGATCTGTGATATAAACGATAGGATCGGATTCATCTTCGCCAATGCAGACTTTAAGAACCGTTCCGTCTTTTCTGGCAACGACCCCGTGAATGGCCATCGGAAGCGCCACCCACTGATATTTTTTTACGCCGCCATAATAATGCGTATCCAGATAGGCAAGATCCGTATCCTCATACAGGGGATTCTGCTTAATGTCCAGTCTCGGGGAATCGATATGGGCACACAGAATGTTGAGGCCTTCCTTCAGAGCCTCCTCTCCCAGATGATAGAGGGCGATCGTCTTATTCATAAAAGCAGCATATACTTTCGCCCCGGGAGTAAGCGCCTCATGAGATTTTATTACTTCTTCGAGATTGCGGTAGCCCTGTTCTTCGGCCCTCCGGATAATTTCATCGACACATTCCCGCTCTGTTTTTCCATTATTTAAAAACACCCGGTAACTGGCACAGGTTTCTTCCAGTTCTTTTTCATCGGCTTCCGAATACGAAAGCCATGCATTCTTACGTTCCATGCATCTTCCTCCATCTTATGACAATTTTCAATTTACAGATCCTGCAGGAAATAGTTACTCCTATTCAAAGCATCTCTCATCACCACACCAGATACTGCAGAATCCAGTTTCTTATTATAACATCCATCCTGTAAAAAAAGACAGATTTTTTCAAATCTTTCGAAGTATCTCATCGCACATCTCGGGCGTGATTTCTGCAAGACTGTTCGCTATGCTCCGGTTTCCGATCCATCGGCTGTGTTCCCGGGCGATCTCCTGTTCCGAAATGGTTACATGCACATCTTTTAGCGCACGTCCGATGATCCCGAAAAAACGTTCTCTTTCACACTGGATCGAATAGTAAAAATAATCCGGATAACTCAGGCGGCCCGGCATCTGCTCTTCCAGGATCCGAAGCCATTCGGGAAGAAAAATAGCGCAGGCATTTCCGTGGGGGATCCCATGCTTCTCTGTCAGAAGATATCCCATCGTATGCGGCAGGCATGTGCCTGTAATATTGATGGCAAGTCCGCCGTAAATGGACCCGTGATATAATTTCGTCCGTTCTTCCGGACTGATATCAGACCGGTTTTCCGGGTCCGTCACTCTTTCGAGTACGGGCAGCACGCTTTTAAGGCTCTGCACGGCATAACACTTGGATATGTCATTTGCCTTGCGGCTGAAGAAGCTCTCTGTCGCATGGGCAACTGTATCAATGGCTGTGGAAAGTGTGAAGTCTTCCGGAAGCGACATAGTATAGGAAGGATCGCCGAAGGCTGCCGCCGGGAAGATCAGATCATGATGAAAACTCTTCTTCCTGCCTCCGGGTACTGTGATGACCGCCACCTTTGTCACCTCGCTCCCCGTCCCGGCAGTCGTACCCACGACCGCAACAGGAAGCGGCTTTTCCGGCCAGTTCAGAAGATATAGCTCCTCTTCTGTCATCCCCGGGTTCGCCGCAAGAACCGAGATACATTTTGCAGCATCCATAGGAGATCCCCCTCCGATGCCGATGATAAAGTCACATCCTTCTTCCACCGCTTTTCTGGCTGCCCGCACGCAGTCCGTAAGAAGGGGATTCTGTCCGATCTCTTCAAATAAAACGAATCCGATCCCCTGATCTTCCAGAGCTTCAGTCACATCTTTGAGCGCCCCGCATTTTCTGGCAGAGCTTCTTCCAGTAACGATGAGACCCTTTTTGCCCAGCCGGGCGAATTCCTTCTTATTCTTCTGGATACATCCTTCCCCCGTAAAAAGACGGACAGGCATGTAACTGTTCATATTTTCATTCATAAATACCGATCCTTCCTGTTTATAATCTGTTTAAGGAAGCACTGAATTGAACAGTGCTTCCTTGGAAACCTGTATTTGACATCTGTCATATGAACCTATTATACTGTAATTACAAGTTTTTTTGAAGGAGGTTAGTAAAAATGATCCGTAAAAAAGAAGAATGTAAAATTGAATACAGGGAGCATATGCGGGATGGCGACGGAACTGTCATGATCACCAATTTCGCCCTTTCCCCGGAAGAACTAAATGGCAGGGGCCGGCTTTTCAGCCGCATTACCCTGAACCCCGGATGCAGCATCGGCTATCACGTACATGAAAAAGACAGCGAACTTTTCTATATTCTGAAAGGCACCGGTGTTTACTCCGATAACGGGCAGTTAGAGACAGTGACCGCCGGTGATGTGACGATCTGTCCCGCAGGCAGCGGTCACAGTATCGCCAACCAGACAGAAGACGTACTCGAAATCATAGCACTGATCGTATACGCCTGAATCAGGCAAAATTATGCTGAATCATACATGATCATACAGAATCATACATGAACGTACAGAATCATACATGAACGTACAGAATAATACAGAATAATACATAACAATACATAACAAAAGAAAAGCCATGAGGATGAGCCGTAATGCGTTTCATCCTCATGGCTTTCTTTAAGCCTTGTCGACACACAAACCACCATATTCCCAACTGTCCTGCTGATGAATATGGTGGTTAATGCCTACATATTTAGGGAAAGGAAAGAGTTTTTCTTAAGAGTCATTGCTCTCTTAAGATGATATAAGCATACACCCTAAATGTGTTCATTCTTTGTCCACTTTCTAAAAAACTTATAAATTTCCTAAAAAAAGTGTGATACAGCTTTGCCCGCTTTTCAGGAACTGCCCGCCATTGTGCTCTTTTGCAGTCTAAACCGTTTTCTGGTCTTCTCAGTCATGGCGTTCGTCTGTATTGTCATAACACTCGCAGAAACGGGCGGCAAATGCGGGAGGCTCCCCTTTTGCATATAGATGCGAAATATCGCCAAAGGAGAGGATCCGGAAGGAAGCGATCCCTTTCCGGCGCTCCTCTGTTGCAACCGTTGTCACGGAACTGGGAGCCGGAGCCATCCCATGCAGCAGGACCATCGGCGATACATTCAACAGATGGCTTAATAATACGCACTGTAGTCCCAGGTGGCAGAACAGGGCGATCACATCATCGGAAGATTTCTCGGCACGATATATATAACCGTCCCGGACATACCCATGCCGCGAAAGAAGGGCATCAAATTCTGAAATGACCCGCTTATATTCCTTTTCTACCTCTCCATCCGCAAGGTTATTCTGCTCAAACCAGTGATCCTTGTCAAAAAAGCATTCTTCCTTTGACCAGTCCTGAGGCAGCCAGTCCCAGACGATCATCTTTTTATCCTTCACATCCGGGCGCCAGATAGCAGGGCTGAATTCCTTCAGCCATTCGCACTCTACGGCGGTTCTGCCGTGTTTTTTTAAAGTGAGACTAGCTGTATCCTTCGCCCTTCCATATGGTGACACATAAAAATAGTCGATTTTAATTTTCCCAAGTCGTTCTGCCAGATATTCCGCCTCTTTCCAACCTTTCGGGGTCAGTGAATCAATAGAATAATCCGGATCTGCATGGCGTATGATCAGTAATTTCATAATCTGTATTTTTATTTCAAAAAATCAATCAGAAGTGTACAGATTCGCTCCAGTCATCTTCACTGAAGGAAAGATCCTCTTTTTCTGCCTCTTCAACTTTCCACATAAAACCGCTCAGCTGAGAGCGATAACTTTCTTCCACCGTATATTTCTTCCCGGTATCTGAAGGCAGGGGATTCTGCGTCAGAATGCTGCCCACCCTCTTAAGGGGTGCCCACCAGTTGGTCGTGGTAAGCTGATCGGCCGGTACATCTCTTCTTCTGGTCTGCACATAGTAGTCTTTTGTTTTCGGGAATGCAGCCAGCTCCGCCATATCCTTATGGAAGTCGTGGCCAACATATTCAAAGGTCATCAGAATTGTTGTATTCATCAGAAAGTAAAACTGATTGCGAACCCCATGAAGCCAGAAAATCTGCTGCACTTCTTCATCTGGATTCAGACACTTCTGAAGGAAAGCTTCCCTTTCTTCCGGAACAATATAGATAACCTCGGCTACTCGCTGCATAATAAAAATCCTCCTTGTTATTCAATTTCTTGTTGATAAACTGTTCAGTTGCTTAATAATTTATTTGTATGGAAACACAAACATATGGATTATAACAAATCTTTTCGGGAATTGAAATAGTTTTTCTTATAATTGATCCCTGCATTCTTTATATAGTCCACACCCTTGTAAATTATGCACAAATTTCAGTCCTGTTTTTTATCAATTATACTGATTTTCACAAAAGTAATTGAAAAAATGAATCCCATATGTTATTTTATACGCAGTTGGTAACGTTACCGGGAACGCAAACGGGAACGAAACCGGAACAGTTTATTTTATACGCAGATCTTGCAAAAAGGAGGATCATCATGAAAAAATCATTTATATCCATCACTCTGGCTGCTGCCATGGCAGCTACCCTTGCAACGGGCGCGATGACCGTCAGTGCATCGGACTATACCGGAACGATCCGCTGGCTGAACTATAAACCGGAAGTTTCCGATCAGATGAAAGAAGTCGCCGCTGCATACACAGAAGAAACCGGCATCAATGTAGAGATCGAGACCGCTGCTTCCGGCACCTACGAGCAGACACTGACTGCCCGTATGGACAGCTCCGATGCGCCTGTCATCTTCGTGGTCGACAGCGTCAACATGCTGAATACCTGGAAGGATTATATTTCCGATCTTTCCGGCACAGAGCTTTACAGCTACTGTTCTGACGATGCCTATACCTTGAACGACGGCAACGGATATATTTATGGTATCTCCTATGCACTGGAAGGCTGGGGCATCATCGTTAATAAGGCGATCACGGATGCTTACTTTGCATCTCCCAACAAATCAACAGAATATACCTCTCTCGATGAGCTTTATACCTTCGATGCCCTCAAGGCTGTTGTGGAAGATATGACCGCTCTTAAGGATGAGCTGGGAATCCAGGGTGTATTTGGTTCTACATCCCTCAAGGCCGGCGACGACTGGAGATTCCAGACACATCTTATGAATCAGCCTCTGTACTGGGAGTGGGGCGGAAACGAGAACATCGACCTGAACGGCAAGGTTCCGGATTTCACCTTCCAGTATAATCAGGAATACAAGAACATCCTTGACCTTTACCTGAACAACTCTGTAACTGAACCTGCCCTGGTTGGTACCAAGACCGTTGACGATTCCATGGCAGAATTTGCTCTCGGACAGTGCGCAATGATCCAGAACGGCGACTGGGCATGGAACACCATCGCGAACACCGACGGCAAGGCTGTTAAGGATGAAGATGTATGCTTTATCCCGATCTCCTGCGGTGTTGAAGGCGAAGAGGCCATGGGCCTTAATGTAGGTGCTTCTCAGTACATGTGCATCAACTCTCAGGCATCCGAAGAAGATCAGGCAGCAGCAGCCGACTTCCTCGCATGGCTGTTCAGCTCCGATACCGGCAAGCAGCTGGTAGCCCAGAAGCTTCAGTTTGTAACACCTTTCACCACCATGGCAGACGCTGAATATACCAACCCGCTGTTCGCAAGCGAGAATTACATCTCCTCTCTCGGAAAGACCGCTTACTGCTGGGCTGCAAACCTGATTCCGGATCAGACCTGGAAAGATGAAATGGGTGCCGACCTTCTTGCGTATGCACAGGGGCAGATGGAATGGGATGAACTGGTCGAGACCGTCGTTGATGTATGGGCAGAAGAAGAAGCCATCACAAACGAAGGCTGATCTTGAAAACATGTACAGGACAGGTCAGATTCATCTGATTTAAAATGAGCGGATGGGGCTGTCGCCAGACTGGCCGGGGAGTTCCCCGATCAGCCGGCGGCAGCCTTTTTCCTTCAGTCTTACAGGCGTAATAGCCCCGGATGGGCCGCAAGAAAGGAGAAAGTTTGAATAAGATCTATAAAAAACCAAAGTACCTTGCCATTTTCACACTTCCTACGCTGATCGCCTACATCATTGCTTTTGTGGTTCCTTTTATCATGGGCCTTTATTTATCCTTCTGCAAGTTTAAGACGATCGCCAGCGCGCAGTTTGTCGGGTTTTCCAATTATATGACCGTGTTCACAGACACACGGGGTTTTATCCGTGCTTTTATCTTTACTGTAAAGATCGCGGTCGTGGGCGTTGTAACCACGAACATCATTGCCTTTATTTTTGCCCTTCTTCTTACCAGGGGACTGAAAGGGACCAACTTTTACCGGACCATCTTTTTCATGCCCAATCTGATCGGCGGTATCATCCTGGGTTATATCTGGCAGCTTCTGCTGAATGGTATCCTGATCCGCCTGGTCGGCGTGGACCTGACATTTAAAGCCAGCTACGGTTACTGGGGTATTATCATTCTTTACAACTGGCAGAAGATCGGTTATCTGATGATCATTTATATCGCGGGGATCCAGAACGTTCCCGGTGACCTGATCGAAGCCGCCAAGATCGACGGCGCCACCTATATGCAGACACTTAAGAGCATTATCCTGCCCATGGTCATGTCTTCCATCACCATCTGTACCTTCCTGTCTCTTACAGACTGCTTCAAGATGTTCGACCAGAACCTCGCCCTCACAGCCGGCGCTCCGAGAAATCAGACCACCATGCTCGCCCTGGATATCTTCGAAACCTATTATAACCGGGTCGGATTTGCAGGGGTCGGGCAGGCAAAGGCGGTCATCTTTACGATCATCGTATTTTTGATCGCCATGATCCAGCTCCGGATCACCAGCAGAAAGGAGAACAATTAACGTATGGAAGCAAAAAAGAATATGTCCAGCCTCATTATTTATATTGTCCTCTCCATTCTGTCCGTCCTGTTTGTAATTCCCATCGCTCTGGTGGTGATGAATTCTTTTAAGAACAAGCTTTATATTTCCACCACACCTTTTGAGCTTCCCAATTCCACAAGCTTTGTGGGTTTTAAAAACTATGTTGACGGCCTTACCAAGATCCATTTCTGGAACAGTATCGGGTATTCGCTCTTTATCACTGTATGCTCGGTCGCTCTTATCCTGATCTTCTGCTCCATGACTTCCTGGTATATTACCCGGGTACAGACAAAGACCACCGCTTTTTTACGGACTCTGTTCCTTACGAGTATGGTGGTTCCCTTCCAGATGGTCATGTATACCATGACAAAAACAGCTAATGTCCTGCATCTGGACAATTATATCGGCATCAACTTTCTGTACCTTGGATTTGGCGCCGGAATGGCCGTCTTCATGTTCTCCGGGTTTATCAAGGGAATTCCACTGGAACTGGAAGAAGCAGCCATGATCGACGGATGCACACCTTTCAGCATGTTTGTGCGGGTCATCTTCCCCATCCTCAAGCCCATTACCATCACGGTCGCTATACTGGATGCCATGTGGATCTGGAACGACTATCTGCTTCCCTACCTGGTGATCGGCACCAAGTACAGGACGATCCCGGTTGCCATCCAGTATCTGAAAGGCGGCTATGGTTCCATCGATTACGGTCATCTGATGGCCACCATCGTTATCGCCCTGGTTCCGATCGTCATCTTCTATTTTGCCTGCCAGAAGTACATTATCGAAGGGATCGTGGACGGCGCTGTCAAGGGCTGAAGCTTTTGATAATATTTCTAATTGTTCTATTCACGGTATGTCCGGATAAAATAGTGGATTTGTCGTGCTCGGACGTAAAAATCCACTATTTTATCCGGACAAGACAGTGAAAGCTGTCACTTAAAACATGAGGAATTCGGGCACGTAATGCCAGGAGAGCCCATGAGGCAGAAATTCCAAATGTTTTAAAGGGATCGTGGATAGTACTTCATATTTTACAAAACCCATAACGGGAGGCGAAACTTTGTGGAAGAAATAACCATCAAGGATATAGCCCGGCTTTGTAATGTCAGCGTAAGTACTGTTTCACGAGCGATCAATAAACACCCTGACATAAATCCGGATACCCTGAAACAGATCCAGCAGGTTATTGATGAATATGGCTATATTCCAAATAACAGTGCCCGAAACCTTAAACGGACCGAATCCAACACCGTTGCCGTCCTGTTAAAAGGCATCACCAATCCTCTGTTTACATCTATGATCCGTGTCTTTGAGACCTTGCTGACAAGGCATAAGTATGATCTTCTGGTAAGGCAGGTGAATTACGAGGAAGACGAACTGACAGCAGCACAGGAGCTGGTAAAAGAAAAGCGCCTGAAAGGTGTGATCTTTCTCGGCGCAAATTATTATCACCAGGAAAATGCCTTTGACAAACTGAAAGTTCCCTTCGTTCTCAGCACGGTAGGGGCCATCTCGGAGGATCCGGATTCTTCCAGGTTTTCTCACGTCTCCGTAGATGATGAGAAGGAAAGCTGCCGGGCCGTCCGGTATCTGATCGAAAAGGGGCACAGGCAGATCGCCATTCTTTCTGCGGAAGCCCGCAATTCTTCTGTCGGAAAGCTTCGAATGAGCGGATATCTGAAGGCTCTTAAAGAAGCCGGGATTCCGGTCAATCCGAACCTGATCTGTCCGGTATCGGATGACCTGGAGCATTATTCCATGGCAAACGGGTTTTTCACCACCAGAAAGCTGTTGGAATCCGGTGAGAAGGTGACAGCCATTTATGCAGTGGCGGATGTCCTGGCTGCGGGTGCTTATCGGGCGATCCATGAGGCGGGGCTTCACATTCCCGAAGATATCTCCGTCATCGGATTTGACGGGATCGATCTCTGCGACTATCTGCAGCCCAAGCTTACGACCCTTGCCCAACCGGTCGACCAGATTGCCATGGCGACCTTTGAGCAGCTCTATGACCTCATGGAAGGAAACGGCCAGCATAAAAACATAATCTATGAAGGAAGGCTTCTGGAAAAAGAATCCGTAGCCGCCATCTGAAAAAGCCTCAGGGATCCATCCCTGAGGCTTATCTTTTTACTTTTTTTTACAGGATTTCGTTTTTCCAGTTCCGGTTTCCCAGCTGTATTCTTATCCCGCCTTATGCTGCCTGAGCCGCCTTAAGCCACCGGCATCAGAATGAAGTGTACAGCATTGGGGCTGTCTGCAGATACCATATAAATGCCTGCGCCTTCTGTCACAGAATCTGCTCCGATGGCAGTTCCTACAGAGGATACAAAAATACCGTACCCGTTTTCTTTTGGTATAAAGCGCCATTTCTGGCCCGGCGTATTGTCAAATGCCCAGGTCTGCAAACGGGTGCCCGGCAGGGCTGACGCCCCGTCCACATCCAGAGAATCTCCCGAATCTGCATTCTTGATCAGATAGTTTCCCTTGCCGTCTCCCAGCCCGTTGATGGTCAGACGAAGGTTTCCCTCTGCCTGCAGGGGTACGATCTGAAGACCGCTGCCGGTATCTGAAAGGGTTCCGTCAAGCCCAAGACAGAGGTT
>CACZPF010000094.1 GCA_902782975.1 uncultured Lachnospiraceae bacterium | reverse complement strand
TTTTCATCTGTCCGGCAGGATCTGCAGCTGCTTTGTGAAAGCAGGAGAGCAGTTCCTGAATGTTTTTCTCCAATTCGGACATCTTATTTTCTCCTCTAGTCGTAAGAATACACTTAGGCAGTTGTGAAACTCTCTGTATCAATTGCATTTTATAAATTGCCCCGGTGAGTTTCGCAATTCCTATAAGAATATGCTGACACGCTTCTTGTCAGATAGCGATTTATAATACAGCTTCTGCTCATTTTCTTGCTTCCATGATCTCCATCAGTCCCTGTACACGGGTATCATACTGGGCTTCCGAGAAGTTCCGCGGGTCTGCCTGATCACCGTCAAAACTTGCCACCGGAATGTCGCAGGCTTCGCCGATCTGACGGCTCATCTCATACATAAACCCGCTCCAAAGCTTGCAGCTTCTGTTGGTATGGACAAGTAGACCTTCCACTTTGTTTGCCTTACAGAGTTTGATCCGCTTGTCTCTGGAATATTCCAGATTGATGGCATTGGGCACCTTGCAGTAAGCTCTGCACATATCGTCAAAGTCCTCATAGATAAAGCCAAAAGCATCGGCATAGATGGTCGTTACCATGTTGATCCCGCGGCTCTTAAGACCTGTGGATGTGACTCGAAGCCACGGCCAGCAGGCGATTCCTTCAAACATGATCCGGTATTTTTCTTCTACACGGAAGGTGCTGACACCTTTCTCATGGTTTTCTTCATATTCAGCAAGCAGCTTCTCCATGGCTTCCGCCGCTTCGATCTTCCCTCTGGCTGTGACCATGACGGCCATATGGTTTAACAGGTCGAACCCGTTGAAGGGGGACGGCTCATATCTTGCGCAGGAAGTAGCTGCCAGCCAGGCGCGGCTGGTACGTCCGCTGATCTCCATGACCTCTTTATATTTTTCCTCACTCCATTTTTTGCCGGTCAGCTCCTCCAGCTGACGGATAGCCTCGCGGAACTGTGCACGCACATAGGCAAGCTCATCGTCCGAAACCTCATAATCCGGATTAAAAGGAATGTCGATCATGATCATGGGAATATGGAGTTCTCTGGAAAGGTTCTCATACCACTTGATCATACAGTTGCAGATGTTGTTGCAGCAAAGAAGGAAATCCGGCTGGGGCATATCCTGCTCCGGCGCACTTTTCACTTTGGCGTAGGCGAGACTGATCCGGGCATAGGCACAGATATCGTTCGAGTATCCCTCCGATTCACTGATCTCACACATGCGTTCACCCGCGCCTCTGGCTGCTATACCTGCCGCCTGGTTCTCGGGATAAACGACCGCGAGGCCCAGTGTTTCCGGGATCTCTACAGGGAAATTACTGGAACACCATCCCACCATCTCTCCCCGTTCCTTTGCGGCCTGGGCGGAGGAATATGCCTCGGCGGCAATTCTTCCGAGCCGCGCTTTGGCGGAATTCGGATCCAGGGGCGGACGTTGTTTTTTGACTTCTTCTGCCATAAATCTTTCCTCTCTTTCAGGTTTTCTTTACTGCTCTTTTATCTTTTTGTCATAAGCATAGATGGCGGCTCCGATGGCGCCGAACAACTGGGCATATGGTGAAAACAGGATCGAATGGCCTATTTTTTCGGAAAGGGCATCTCTTACCCCGGCATTTTGGGCAACCCCTCCGCTCATGCAGACCTCCGGAACAATGCTGATCCGTTTGGCGAGTGCAGATACACGTCCCGCAACAGACTGGCAGATACCTGCAACCAGATCCGGTATTTCTATTCCGCCGGCCAGCTGGCTGATGACTTCACTCTCCGCAAAAACCGTACAGGTGCTGGAAATTCTGGCAGGTTCTTTTGCCTGTGCCGAATAGGTTTCCAGCTCTCCGACCGGAATCGCCAGAATATTGGCCATAACGTCCAGAAACCTTCCTGTACCGGCCGCACATTTATCATTCATCAGGAAATTCTTCATCCGCCCTCTGTCGTCAAGCGAAATGACCTTTGCATCCTGTCCGCCGATATCAATGATCGTCCGGACTCCGGGGAAAATAAAGAATGCTCCCAGGCCGTGACAGCTGAGTTCACTCACCTGATAATCTGCATCCTCATATCTTGTACGCCCGTACCCTGTAGCAGCTATGGCCGAAAGGTCTTCCCTTTGAACATGGGCATCTTCCATGGCCAGTCTTACTGCTTCCGCCGGACTTCTGGTTCCGATTCCGCCTGTCAGAAGGGACTTTCCTGCGATCTGGTTTCCATCCTTCATCACTACGCATTTGGAAGTGGTAGAACCGATATCAATTCCAAAAGTATACATATATGCATCCTTTCCTCTGCACAGCGCATTTGCTGTACCATAAGGGCAGATATGAAAAATTTATCTTTCATACTTATGACACATGACCTTCTGTCACAGACGGCGTATGAAAGTATTTTTTATTCTATATCGAAATGCCGTCCAGGGGGGCGTCGTCCTGTCAGGCGTTTTCGTCATCCTGCCAGATGTAGAGTGAGCCGTCCTGCAGCATGGCGTCGATCTTCGCATCCTCATACCCAGCCTCTTTCAGTATCTCCCGTCCCTGCTCGCCGATCATCGGTGCGGTACGGCCTTCCAGTTCTCCCTCGCTCTCAAGCCGGACGGGTGTATGGGTGGCTTTCCTCACGACACCGTTCGGACAGGTAACATCATAGAAAGCACCGACCGCCTGCGCCTGCGGATCGTTCATGATATCCTCCCAGCTGAAGGCTGTGCTGTGGGGAATGTCTCCCTTTTTAAGAAGTTCATCCATCTCTTTTACATCATGCTCCAGGAATGTTTTCTGGATCTCATCGATCATTTCCCGGATGAGATCATTCCGGATCATCTCGGCCTGGGGATAATACCTGCCCGCCTCGATCATATCCTCTCTTCCGATTGCTTTCATAAACTGCTCGAACCGTGGATCATAGTCCGGACATGCACACTGGATGATCCGGTCGTCCTTTGTACGGTAAGCTCCGTTCAGCGGATTTCTGTTGTCATAAATGGAGATCGGATAATTTCTTGCCTGTCCGTCATACTGTACGCCGAGAAGCATCATGGACATGTTGAAGATCGCCGTCTCGTACAGACTGGTGCTGACAAAATCTCCGCGGCCGGTCTTTTCTCTATTGAACAATGCTGTAACAATTCCCATGGCCAGCATCAGGCCGACATTATTGTCGCCCAGCCCGGGAATCATCGTGATCGGATCGTTTCCGCGGCGGCGAAGGTTCTGCGTATATCCGCCTCTGCCAAAGAAGGCAGTAAAGTCATAGCCCGGAAGATCCTTGTCAGGACCGGTCTTCCCATACCCGAGGATCATGGCATATACCAGGCGGGGGAAGCGTTCCTTAAGGCTGTTATAGTCGAGCCCTGCTCTCTCCAGTGCGCCAAGCCTCCAGTTCGTAAGGAGTACATCGGCCCCTTCCAGAAGCTTTAGCAGGGCATTCTTTCCCTCTTCTGTTTTGATGTTCAGAGAAATGCAGCGCTTGTTGCCGTTCAGATATTCCCATGCCACATTTTCTTTTATATTCTGAGGGCGTCCTTCCTGCTCCTGGGTAAAACGGATCGGATCCCCTTTGGCAGCCTCTACGATAATGACATCAGCACCGTGATCCGCCAGATACCGTCCCGTAGCAGCGGCGGCAATGAAATTAGCAAGCTGAATTACCTTAATTCCGCTCAGTGATTTTTCCATTTTAACTTCCTTTCAGCTGTTTTTCATTTATACAGGCAATCGCGAATGTTCCTGCTTCCATTGACATTGAGATGAATCAATTTTCAACTGTACGTACTGCAATTACCTGTGCATTACCTGTGTTTTATCCGTGTATATGCTCTTTTATCAAACGCGCCCCTGCACATGAACACAAAATTCACATGTTCTCTGCGTCCTGCAGTGTTTTGTAGCCATAAAATCCTACGGTATATTCCATAACGTCCATAATGAGGTTTTTCTCCTGCTCCACATAATCGCGGCACAGGGCAAGATACTGCTCAAGCGTGGAAATGGAATATGTCAGTAGTTCTCCTTTCAGATAGGTCTCAAAAGAGACAAACCCTCCGCCGTCCTGGCTGGAATAGAGCGGACGTCCCCGGCCGGAAAGCCTCGGATAAGCATCTTCATAAGAAACTCTCCATTTCAGCTGAATTTCGGCAATGGCATCCACCAGCTGCTGTTTTTCCGGGGTGATGGCAGGCAGCAGCGATTCCATCCCGGCAAATTCTTCCGGGGCCGTATATTTCATCATATAGGCATATTTTTCCGTCAGAAGGTTTCGGCCTTCCTTTTCGGCGGTCTCCAGATCCTTCCGGTAACTGACAAGAAGCGGCTCAGGCCAGGTCAGGAACTGACTTTTTCTCATCACTTCAAATGTCCACGGATCATCCTGACAGTCGGCGCGTCCGCCTTCGTTCCGGACTTTCTGAAAAAAATCCCATTCTTGTTTTACGATCTCCTGAATCAGTTTCTCTTTCTCATGCATGCTCATATACTAATTCCCGCCTCTTTCGCTCTCAGGCACTGTATGCATATGCAGGTTCTCTTTCCATCCGGCTTATCCGGATTAAAAAAGCAGCACTTCCTTCAACAGAAGACTTTCACGAAAAACCTTCTTTAAAGAAAGTGCTGCATCTTTTTCAGCCCTTCGGACTGCCGCAACCCGTATAAGCTGCTATTCAAATCCACCTCTCAAACATTCGGAAATCCCTCCGCCACAGGCGGCTCTACTGCCGCTGTCGCGGCTGTTTATCTCATGTTTGGGAGGTTCCTGCTTCTCAGGCTAGACTTAAATGAAGACAAAACGCTCACAAGTAAACCCGACGAGATTTTTTCTTCATCCGAATCCGGCTGTAAATAGTAATCCGTATAATTATTTTGCTGCTTTCTGAGCCTTGATCTCTTCGATCAGCTTCGGTACTACATCAAATACGTTGCCCACGATACCATAAGTTGCGCATTCAAAGATCGGAGCAGCTTCGTTGGTGTTCACGGCGATGATCACCTCGGAATCCTGCATGCCGGCCTTGTGCTGAATGGCACCGGAGATACCAAGCGCTACATAGATCTTGGGATGAACGGTCTTGCCGGTCTGGCCAACCTGATGATCATCAGAAAGCCATCCATTATCAACTGCTACACGGGAGCCGCCTACTACGCCGCCGCCGAGAGCTTCGCAGAGCTCTTCTGCAAGCTGGATGCCTTTTTCTACGTTGCTGCTGATACCGTTTCCTACAGAAACGATAACATCTGCGCCGATGAGGTCAACAAGCTTCTTGCCAGCCTTTACGACATCGATGACCTTTGTCTTGAGATCTTCTTCTGCCAGAGCGACCGGATACATCTCGATCTCGCAGGCATCTGCCTTCGCCTGGTTAAATTCTGCCTTTTTCATAACGCCCGGACGCACGGTCGACATACAGGGACGGAATCTCGGGCAGATAATTGTCGCCATCAGATGGCCGCCGAATGCCGGACGGGTCATCTTAAGGTTGGTATCCTCAAGATCAAACTTGGCCGGATCGATCTCCATGGTGGAGGATTCTCTCAGGAAATCCAGATATTTGTTCACATCGATATCCAGATGTGTACAGTCTGCGGTAAGACCGGTATGAAGTCTTGCAGCACATCTCGGAGCCAGATCACGTCCGATGGTGGTCGCACCGATCAGCAGAACCTCCGGCTTTTTGTCCATAACGGCATCACAAAGAACCTTTGTGTAAGCGTCGGTGGTATACACTTTCAATGCGGGATCGTCGCACACGATCACCTTATCTGCGCCATAACCGCCCAGTTCTGAAGCAATCCCCTTTACATCGCTGCCAAGAAGAATACCTACCAGCTTGGAACCTCTCTCGTCTGCCAGCTTGCGGCCTTCGCTGATCAGTTCAAAATCCGTGTTCTGGAGCTTGCCTTCACGCTGCTCGCAGAATACCCATATATCCTGAAATTCTTCAATGTTTGCACTGTTGAATGCCATATCGTTCTCCTTTCCTCTGACTCTGCATCAGATGATGTGTTTTCTGGCAAGTTTTTCTGCCAGAGCACCTGCTGCCTCGGCTGCGGTTCCCGGGATCATCTCTACGCTGCCCTTCTGGGGCGGAGTAAATGACTTGAAAATGTTGGTGGGTGAACCTTTCAGGCCGATCGTAGTCTTGTCGATCAGCGGTTCATTTTCAAGAGCCGGATAATCCAGAACTGTGATAGGCTTCTTCTCGGGTGTATCAAATACTTCCAGGATTCCCTTAACGGTCAGATAACGGGGCTCGTTCAGTTCCTTAACACAGGTGATCAGACAGGGAGTCTTTACTTCCACGGTCATATAGCCGTCTTCCAGCAGTCTCTTAATACGGAGAACATTGCCGTCCTTCTCAATATCGCCTGCATAGGTAACCTGCGGGATCTCCAGCTTTTCAGCGATCTGCGGTCCAACCTGTGCAGTATCACCGTCGATCGCCTGACGGCCGCAGAACACGATATCCTCTTCGCCTACACCCAGATGATGCAGAGCACCTGCGATGATCTGAGAAGTAGCAAAGGTATCGGATCCGCCGAACTCACGTCCGGAAATAAGAACTGCGTCATCTGCGCCCATGGCCATCAGCTCCTGGAGCATTCCCTTTGCAGGGGGCGGTCCCATGGTGACTGCCGTCACCTGGCAGCCCGTCGCATCCTTGATCTTGAGAGCTGCTTCCATGGCATTCATGTCGTCCGGATTGATGATCGTCGCCATGGATGCACGATTAAGGGTACCGTTTTCATTAACAGCAACTTTTCCGGAGGTATCCGGAACCTGTTTTACGCATACATATATTCTCATACCACATCCTCCTATTTAAGCAGTGCGCCGGAAA
>CACZPF010000093.1 GCA_902782975.1 uncultured Lachnospiraceae bacterium | reverse complement strand
CCACAGTGCAGTAGAAGGAGAGCACATGCAGCATCTGATCTCCATCAATCCCATGGGCCGTCCGGGACGTCCCGAGGAAGAAGCGACCGTTATTCTGTTCCTTCTGGGACCAGCTTCCAGCTACGTAAACGGACAGGTCATCGCAGTTGACGGCGGACTTACCCTGGCAAGATAAGAAGAACGAAGCAGGAAGAACGGTACAGGAACGAATCAGGCAGAACAGTAGAGTAAGAATAATACAGTAAGAATAATACAGGAAGAATAATACAGGAAGAACCATCAGGCTGGAACACCCCGACAGGGCTGGGTTAAAGGCTCTGTGCATCAAATCATTTATTTCTTAATACGGAGGAAAAAACCATGAAGAAAATGCTCTCTATCATCGCAGCAGCCGCTATGACCGTTTCCCTTGCAGCAGCAGGCACAACTCTTGTTCATGCAGAAGAGCAGCTGAAGGTCGGTATGTCCTGGATCTCCACTTCTGACCAGGTTATTGCCCAGACCCTTAAGCTTGCCCAGGAAAAGGCAGAAAAGGACGGCATTGAGCTTCTCATCGCAGATGCCGGCAATGACCCCAGCAAGCAGATGGACGCTGTCGAAAACTTTATCGAATCAGACTGTGACGTGATCATGATCCAGGCTCTGGATGCTGCTTCCATGTCCGAGAAGGCTGCCGAAGCTATGGAGAAGGGCATCAAGGTCATCGCCTATGGTATCGGTCTTGATAACTGTGATGTCTGGTACAAGAATGACAATACCGTAACCGGTACGGCAGTCGGCGAAATGGCTGCAGAATGGGTCAATGAGAATCTGGAAGGATCTGCCAATGTATGTGTTATCCGCTTCGACACAGTAGAAGTGCTGATCGAAAGAGCAGATGCGATCAAGGCTGCCATGGAAGCAAATTGCACAGGTGAAGTAAACTTTGTGACTGAGATCGATGCCATCGACGCAGCTACCGGTATGGAAAGAATGGAATCTGCTCTTGGTTCCCATCCGGAGATCAATGTAGTCGTTTCGATCTCTGACGGCCCGGCTATCGGTGCCTACGAAGCTGTAAAGGCTGATGCTGCCATGAACGGCAAGGATGAATCCAAGATCGGTATCTTTGGTTCTGACCTCTCCCTGGTTGCAGTTCAGTATATTCTTGACGGCGGCATGTACAGAGGAACGACCGATGTTGACAACCTCGTATCCGGCCCGAAGGTCGTAGAAATCGCTGAAGGCCTGATTAAAGGTGAAGAGCAGGAAGCAGTTGTTGTCATGGGCTGTGAGAAAGTGACCGCTGCCAATGTAGAAGATTATGCATATCTTCTTGAAGAATAATTCTTTCCAGGTTTATCTGAAAAGGAAAGTTTGACACTACGTTTCAAATCTACCGGAAATAAGTACACGCCCGCTGTCTGACCGGCAGCGGGCGGTCATAAAATAATGAGTCACGAAAATGGGATCGCAGGAAACCGCCTCTCATGCAGGGTGGTCAGTTCAGCCTGCAGAAGGGGATCTGTGATGCCGTTTTTCTTTTTTCTGACCTTTGGATACCGCTCATCATGGAGGATCTGAAACAAAGGATCAGTCTTTATCATTGCGTCCGGAAGGACGCATTCGTGAGGAATAGAATATGTCTGAAACGATTCTGGAAGTAAAAAATGTGACAAAGACATATCCGGGCGTTGTCGCTCTCGACAATGTTTCGCTGGAATTCAGAAAAGGGGAGGTTCATGCCCTGGTTGGTGAAAACGGGGCTGGAAAATCCACCATTATTAAATGTATTGCCGGCGCGATCAAGGCGGACAGCGGCAGTATTCTGCTGGAAGGCAGGGAACTTCTCGGCCGGAAACTGACAGATACGGAAAGCAACGGTGTGGAAGTCGTTTATCAGGAGTTTAATCTGGCGCCACAGCTGTCCGTTTATGAGAATATTTACCTTGGAAAACCGATCCGCAAAGGTCCGGGAAATGCTTTTGTCGATAAAGCGGCCATGATTCGGAAAACGCAGGAGCTCTTTAAGCAGCTTGGGATCGATATTGATCCGGAAGCCCGGATCGATTCCTTGTCGGTTGCCTATATGCAGTTTGTGGAGATCGCCAAAGCCATTTCCAAGAACGCAAAAGTCCTGATCATGGACGAACCGACAGCGACTTTGACAACAACAGAAGTAGAAATTCTGATGAATAATATCCGCCGGATGAAGGCGGAAGGAACGACGATCATCTATGTCTCCCACCGCATGGAGGAGATTTTTGAGATCACAGACCGCTGCAGTGTGCTAAGAGACGGACAGTACATCGCTACAGTGAACACGGCAGAGACAAGCCGGGAAGAGCTGATCCGGTATATGGTAGGCCGGGAACTGAAGGAATCCTTCCCGTCCCGGAACGTGAAGATCGGGGATGTGGTCCTGGAAGTAAACGGCCTGTACGGAAATGGTGTTTCTAACGTGAATTTCAAACTGCACAAGGGAGAGATCCTGGGGTTTGGCGGCCTGGTCGGCGCAGGGCGGACAGAGACGGCGGAAATGCTTTTCGGCGCCGCCAGAGTAGAGAGGGGAGAAATTCTTCTTAAGGGCAGGAAGGTTTCCATTCCAAATCCCAGAACGGCTGTTAACCTTGGCATAGCGCTGATCCCGGAGGACCGGAAGCGTCATGGCCTGATCCTGGGAAAGAGTATTCTGGAGAACATGACACTTCCGGTATTTAAACGGATCTCCAAAATGCAGTTTCTTAACAAATCCCTGCAGAAGAAGCTGACGGATGAACAGGTGGACGCCCTGAAGATCAAGACACCGGGGATCGAGCAGCTGGCTATGAACCTTTCCGGCGGGAATCAGCAAAAAGTGGTTCTCGGCAAGTGGCTGATCGCTCAGTCAGATATCGTTATTTTTGATGAACCGACCCGTGGGATCGACGTAGGTGCGAAACAGGAAATTTACAAGCTGATGAATAATCTGGTGGAGCAGGGAAAATCCATCATTATGATTTCATCGGAAATGCCGGAGCTTCTGGGAATGTCGGACCGGCTGGTGGTCTTCTCTGAAAAGAAGCAGGTAGGAACTCTTGAAAAAGATCGGATGAGTCAGGATGTGGTACTGGATATGGCATCCGGTGATAAATAGGAGGCTGTCATGAAAAGCTTAAAGAAAATTTTTAGAGGTCAGGTTCTGAGCATTTATATCGCTCTGATCGCCATTGTTATTCTGTTTTCTATCCTGTCGCCGAACTTCAGGACCTTTTCCAACCTGCTGACGGTTCTCCGGCAGATCGCCGGTATCGGTATTATGGCCTGCGGTATGATGTTTGTCATGCTGCTCGGGAATGTCGACCTTTCGGTCGGCACACAGATCTCGCTTCTGGGGATCGTCATGTCTTACTGCATGGTGAACATGAAAATGGGAATTTTCCCGGCCATCCTGATCGGTATCGTGCTTGGTCTTGCGATCGGTCTGATCAACGGTCTGGTGATCACTTACTGCAAGATCCCTTCGATGATCGCGACCCTCGGCACGTCCTGGATCTTCCAGGGCATCAGCTATACGATCTGTAATGCGCAGCCGATCTTCGGTTTCCCGGCAGGGTTCTCGAAACTTGGACAGGGACTGTTTCTTGGCGTTCCGATCCCGATCTATCTGTTCATTTTATGCTGTATTATTGCTTCGATCGTATTTAATAAGACGGCCTACGGAAGGACACTCTATGCAGCCGGTTCCAACGATGTGGCCGCAAAGCTTTCCGGTGTAAATGTCAATTTTATGAAGGTTTCTTCTTACGTGATCTGCGCCTGCTTCTCGATCCTGGCTTCGATCGTCTTCCTGTCCCGTGTAAATTCCGGCAACGCTTCGACAGGTATCGGCCAGGAAATGAACGTGCTGACAGCCTGCGTTCTTGGCGGCATCTGCTTTACCGGCGGCGACGGACAGGTTTCCGGGACGATCGCAGGTGTTATGATCATCGGTGTTATTCAGAACGGTCTTGTCATGCTGGGAGCCGGACAGTATGTACAGCTGATGGTCAAGGGCCTGATCCTGATCTTTGCACTTTCCATCGATACCATCAAAAAGGCAATCGAATCAAGAAAGCCCACAACGGCAAAGTAAGCTTTCATGCGCGTGAACTGCCGTATTTTAGCAGCGCATGATAGAAGAATGGAAGCTGTATTTCAGCAGTTATTTTACAGAGAAGAGGGATAAGAAACCATGCAGATCGCAAACGGAATTTACCAGCTGAGTGGTCATATGAACGGCCTGAATTCCAATACCTTTGTTATAGATACAGAGGAAGGCCTGGTTCTGATAGATACAGGCTACCGTCCGTATTATCTGGACGCGCAGAAAAAGGTGCTCTCTTTCTGGGGGCTGGAAAATAAGAAGATCATCGCGGTTTTCCTGACCCATGCGCATTTTGATCATGCGGGAAATGCTCATTTTTATGAAGAACAGGGAATCCCCGTTTATGTGGGAGAAAAAGACAGGGATGCACTGAAAAGCGGCGGCGACCGGGTGATGGAATCCATTTTCGGATCCAGATTTACGACTTTAAAAAATCCCGTTCCTGTAAAAGATGGTCAGGAGTTTGCTTTTGGCGGGGAAACCTCTGCTGTAAAGATGAAGGTGATCGATCTTTCCGGACACACGGCAGGCGCCGTCGGATTTCTGGTGGATAAAGACGGGAAGAGAATTCTGTTCATCGGTGATATGTTCATGATTTCTGGCGCCAGTCCTTCAGATGAGATGGAACTGGAGATCGGTTACACCGGCAGTGTCGATTACGATGCGGCCGCCAATCTTGCTTCGTTTAAAAAACTGGCAGAATGCGGGATGGATATAGATGTCGTAGCTGTCGGCCATCGCGGGGTTTTCTACGGCGATTGTAAAGAACTGTTCGAAAAGCTGTATAACCTTGCGCTGGAAACGATCGCCCCACAGGAGTAAAAAACCTGGCCGAAAGCCCGTGACCGGCTCGCCCGGAAAGACTTGTGAGGGAGAGAGGGTCTGCACATTTGTGCGGGATTTCTGCTGTTATTCCTTTTTTATTTTTCTTTGAATAAAACAATAATGCCCTTTTTTGCGCAATTATGTGTTAAATGGAACATCTGGAAATACGAAGGATCATTTGTGATACAATAATTCGTGTAATATGAATGTCGTATGATCTGGTGCAGGAGACATATTAAAAAGAAATCATATAAAAGATAAGGAGTCAGACGATGAGCAAAGTACAGGAAATTACCAGAGAAAGCTGGATCATGAGCACCTTCCCGGAGTGGGGAACCTGGCTTGTGGAGGACATTGAAAACGAAGTCGTGCAGCCCGGCAATGTAGCTATGTGGTGGCTGGGATGTACCGGTATCTGGTTTAAGACGCCGGGCGGCGCCAATATCACCATCGATCTGTGGTGCGGCAACGGCAAGCGCACCCATGGCGACGGCAAGATG
>CACZPF010000092.1 GCA_902782975.1 uncultured Lachnospiraceae bacterium | reverse complement strand
TCCCGCAGGTATGAACCGCGCTTTTCCTCGCTGACGTCTGCATAGTCCTGATGGCGGGAGAACAGTTCCACCGCTTCCTGCAGCGGCATCCATTGGGGTTCAAGGCCTCGTTTGCGCTCCGCTTCTGTCAGCTGCATGCGGCCGCTGCCTGTCACCTCACATGCAAAATAATGGCTGATATAGCGATATTCCTCATAGTACTCATAGAGGACCAGATATTCCAAAACCGGCTGCACAATATATCCTGTTTCCTCTTCCACTTCTCTTATGCAGCATTCTTTTGGCGTTTCATTATCCTCCAGACCCCCGCCCGGGACCAGCCACCAGCCCGACCCTGTCTCATGCGAAAGCAGTATCTTCCCGTCGCACACAACAATGCCCCGGCTGGCTGAGCGGGTTCTGGTAAAGGTCTCAAAACGGTTTGCGCCGAGGATCTCGATCTCTCTCATATACCTTTCCCGCCTGTATTACAAAGCCTTTTTGGGGCAGTTTTTTACGCACTCCATACAGAGGATACATTCCGTACCGTTCTTCCGGTTCCGCGCGTTGTCTGTCACGTCCACGTTCATCGGACATACCCGTCTGCATTTTCCGCAGTCGATGCACAAGTCCCTGTTGCATTTGATACGGATCATGGAATAGTAACTCATGGGCTTTAAGAATACCGTGACCGGGCAGATATACTTGCAAAACGCCCGGTTATCTTTAAACTTGAAGGCAAGCGCTATCCCGATCCCGTAATATACAGCGTTTCCTGCTATAAACGCCCAGAACATGATCCTCTCAATGTTTCCGACTTTTGCCAAAAACAGTGCGGCGACAAAGATCAGTGACGCGGCAAACGTGACATATCTGATCCATCCTATGCTCTTTCTTGGCTGTTCCGGCACCTTGTACGGAAGGAAATCCAGTACCATTGCCGTCCAGCAGGCATAACCGCACCATCCGCGGCCAAAGATCAGCGGGCCAAAGATCTTGGCAACAGCATAGTGGATCGTCGCCGCTTCAAAGACTCCCGTGAACAGGTAATACCAGAAGCCTTCTATCTGCATGTTCTCATTGCAGATCAGCCCAAGATAGACCAGCATGTACAGACCGACCAGCAGCTGAACGACGCGTCTGGCGTGCTTATATTTCCTGATAAAAAGGAAAATACCAAGGGATATGGACGATCCGATATAGCTGAAATTGAACAGGTAAAACAGATTGTCCTTCGTCAGCCATAAGGTCACGGCAACCGCTTCAAAGATGATCAGTATTATGATCGGGTATACGTACTTTTTCAGTCTCATGGCTCCCTCCGTACAGGCGGCGTTGTCGTTCTCTACCTGAACGACATGGAAAAGAGAACGTGTCGATTATCTTAATGCGCCGAAACTACCCCGAGCTCTGTGTAGATCATGCCGTGCCTGCCCCTGGTGGACTGCATCAGGGAGAACGAATCCACGTACAGGATACCCGGCTCTATCGACACGTGACTGATCTTTTCTTTACCATGATCCGGCTTTCTAAGCAAGGTCACGTGCGCGCGGAAGCGTTTCCGGTCAAAAGGTATATCCGCTTCGGCAAGCGCCCGGCGGATCTTTTTCACCAGCTGCTCCAGTTCCGGGTTGTCTTCAAACCCGGTCCACCATAGATCATCGAAACAGCCGACCCTGTCCATCCGGATCGCGAACGGTTTGAAGTCTACCGTTTCCAGTGCCTCCATCACACGATCCGGATTCCCGAACTCTCCTATGAAAGCCAGCGTCAGATGCAGGTTTTCTTCCGGCGTAAAATTCCCACGAACATTCATCCTGCGGAATGTATTCTGAACATCCCTGACTGCCCGCCTGGTCTCATCATTCAGATGAATGGCTATAAACAGTCTCATAAAGCCCTACCCTCGGATTTTGATCGGATGCCGGATAACCGTTTTAAGCTTATCGGGCGCCGTTTTTCTCGCATCACTTAAGTAAATCTCATGATGACGGCGCGTGTCCGTGATGTCGAGCTCATACCCCTGCTCATGCATATAGCGATGCATCAACGCTACGGTCTCCGGTTCATTGTCATACGGACCGATATGCATGCACTGGACGCACAGCCCTTCCTGAACATGAAGGAACTCCACCTTTGAAAAGTCCATCTTCTTTTTCCCGGATGCTTCTGCAATGGCCCATTCAAAGTCTTTCTTCGTCACGAAATCCGGCAGTCGTATGACAGAGGTCCATTCGAACAAATCCTTGCGGGTATAATCAATCCCCGCAATACCCTCCTGCTGCCAGAAGCCTTCCAGCGGCGGAACCACGTAATCAAAGTATCCCTCGATCTTATGATCTCCCATTTTGCTCATCTTAATGGTAAAAGCAACACCGTAAAGAAGATTGAGTGCTCTTTTATAATCGCCATCCTCTTCATTCGGATCGTCTTTTCCGCGGACCGCAATATAGTTCATCGGCGGGACGTCAACGATTCCCGGCTTGTTTTTCGGCATATAGAACTCTTTGTATTCTTTCTTGAAATCAAAGGCCATGTCTCACCCTCCTAATTATCATTTAAAAACTGTCTCCGGCCCGTCCTGGATCGATCCGGGCATTGCCGTGTCGGTCGGCCCAGGAAACGCAACAGGGCCGTTTTTAGACGGTCAGTCCCATGACTGCCTGTATTCATATATCATTCTGTCATACACCTTGTCTGCAATGCTCAGACCGTCTTTCTCCGTTTTGACAAGCTGCATCCCGGACTTTTCCAGTACTCTGCGTGAACCGACGTTCTCAGCCGCACACCAGGCGGTCACGCAGGCGATTCATTCGTTTTGCGTCAGATAAGCAAGAACCGTCTTTAGTGCTTCTGTCGCAAAGCCCCGTCCCTGCCAGGCACGTCCCACACTGAAGCCCACTTCTATCTGACCGTTATGATAGTCGTATGCGCCGATCGTCCCGGCGACAACGTCGTCTCCATTTGCATCCATCACCCAGGAATAGACATGCCCGCCGTTATAACCGTCGATAAAGCGCCGCACCGTCTCCTGCGCCATTTCAGGCGTTTCATACGGATTCCATCCGGAGTACTGATACATTTCCGGGTCTGTCCCAAACTGCTGATGCAGCTGCTCCGCGTCGTCCGGACGATATCTGCTGAGCACAAGGTGCTCCGTCCACAGTTCAGCCGTGCCGTGCGGAATGATTTCTTCAATTGATTCGATCTGGGAATGGCAGACGAGAACGTCCTCAATAAAAAGACCGTCCTCATCCATTCCCCATTCACATTCCAGGAAATCGGCATTTCCGTAACTTGCCCGCCCCGAGAAATCATTTCCGTACACATCCCGGATGCGGACGTATTTTCCATCATATTCTGCCAGGTTCATAAATCCCTCCACCGAAATTCTGTTTGCTTTCCAGGCCTTCAAAAATGCTCTGCATCCCATCAATGTCAACGTGACTGCTTTCCTGCTTTTCTTTTCAGAATGACGACACAGATGACCAGCAGAACCGGAAAAACACTTCCGGCAAGAATGCCGTCCCGGATATTCCCGCCGAAAAACTGGGATACCCAGCCGACCATTGCCGGCCCCTGCGAACCGCCGAAATCACCCGCCAATGCCAGAAACGCAAACAGAGCTGTTCCGCCTCTGGGCAGCCTGGAAGAAGATATGCTGATGGATCCGGGCCACATGATCCCGACCGAAAATCCGCACAGCATGCAGCCGATCAATCCCATGACGGGCAGATTTGCAAATGCAGCTAAGAGATAGGCACAGAGGCACAGCATCCCGGAAGCGATCATAAAACTGGAAAGATCGGTTTTTTCTCCATAGCGGCTGTATATCACGCGGCTGATCCCCATAAAGACCGCAAAACCGCATGGCCCCAGCAGATCTCCCGCCGTTTTGGAGACGCCAAGCGATGATTCCGCAAAGGCGGACGCCCATTGCGCCATGGAGATCTCCGAAGCGCCGGCACAGATCATCAGAAGGCACAAAAGCCAGAACAGACCTGTTCTGAACAGTTCATGAATGGACATACTCTCGCCGTCTGCGACGATCGGTTCTATCGGACATACCGAAAAATTATAAATATTATAAAACGGGATTACCGACCAGAGAATCGCCAGGATCCGCCATTGCGCAGTCGTAAAGACCATAAAGAACACGGTGGAAAGCAGAATGGTTCCGACCGCACCCCAGCAATAAAAGGAATGCAGCAGGCTCATCGTGCCTTCTTTGTTTTCAAAAGGACACGCCTCAATGATCGGCGAACAGAGCACCTCTATCAACCCGCTTCCAATGGCATAGATGACGACGCAGACGAGAATGCCGATGAAGGGCCTGGAAAACAGGTCCGGCACAAACCCCAGCATGGCAAGTCCTGCTCCTGAAGCAGCCTGAGAAATAATAATGCTCTTTCGGTATCCGATCCTGTCGACAAACTTTGCGCAGAATAAGTCGATCAGCAGCTGGGTGATATAAAACGTCAGCGGAATCAGGGCAAGCTCCGCATATGTGATGCCATAGGTCCTCGAGAATGTCATAAACAGCAACGGCACAAAGTTGGCCGATATCGCCTGTGTGACAAATCCAAGATAACAAGCCCGTTTTGTCCTCTGATAGTTTTTTATTGTGGTCATGACAAATGATGTTCCGTCTCTTAACGACAGACTCAAAATAGCTTAAAACACTTCCCGGTGCACTTTGCCGAAGTCAAAATCGGATTCGCTATATCCCTTCTTATTTTCGCCTTTCCTGCCTAACGCGATCAGGTTTAAGACTGCATAACCGTCCGGAACACCAAGCAGCTCCCGGATCTCTTCGTCGGATGATCCTTTTTTGCCTGTCCGATTACGGATATGGACCCAACACGCCCCAATATCATATTGCTCAGCTGCCAGCAGGATATATCCCGATGCGATAGCGCCGTCTTCTATCCAGAACTCTCCGCGGTCCAGTTTGACCATAACAACTATGACCGCGTCAGCGCCAATGATCTGACTGCCGCCCAGACTTTTACAGGACGCCAGATCGATCATCCTGTTTTTGTACCTGACGACAATAAATTCGACGGGGCGATGGCCGAAGGAGCAGGGTGCAGCAAGGGCCACCTTCATGATCTCATGTAAGACGTCGTCGCTGATATGATCGTTTGTATAACGTCTTATTGATCTGCGTTTGGCAGCTAATTCGAATAATTCATTTGTCATTCTTCTTTCCTCCTCAAATCCGGATCCGTCGTTTTCTATTATAATCTATAACGCCTGTTTAATGCTATCTCTATCTGGTTTAGCGATAAATAAAAAGATCCTGGAGAAACCTCCCTGACTCATGAAACCATTGTGTTTTAATCACTTTCCCCAGGCACTGATCGATACCCCTAGTTTCTCTTCTTGCTCTTTACTCCCCGCCAAAGTAACTGAAATCTGTGATTCATATAAATGAGGGCGTATACACGATAAAAAGAAGCTTACCTTATTTGCCTCCCTTTTTCATCCACAAAGAATACCTTAAATCTCTTCCACCGGAAATGTCGGTGTACCGCTGAAATAAACTGCGCTCTATCATCACTGCCAGCAGGAATTCCTCCTTCTGGTGAAAGCCATTCCATTGTGCTTGCAATTGCGGCAAATCCATTTGTACATAGATCGCCCCAGAAACGGGCTGTTTTGTTTCTATATTGAATGTCTACATAACTGTTTGTTCCTGTGACCACTAATTCGTCTTGTTCTCCCCGCAAGCCGGTCCTCCTCGTCTTTCAATATCCGATAATATGCCTCGCAGGCCGCTTCCTCCGTGTCATAAACGGCCCTCACGTCCTGGCCATGCCAGTCGCAAGTAGTAGATCTCCCATTTTCCCTTAACCCGGGAGATGCCGTAATAGTCGGTGTTATGATCCGCGTCTTTGCCGGAAAGGCAGTAAAATCCGGGATCTATCTGCAGCTTTTCTGCTACTAACATCAGTTCTTAGATATTAGCGGTCTGCTCTCTCAACAGTTTCTGATTTCAAAACATCCCGACAAACTGGGATTTGAATTCCCCAAAATCATAGGCATCCGCCGCTGATTATAGAGCATTAATGAAATCCTCTGAAACCGCCCCAAACAAAGGATTTTTCGCAATCTGCTCACCGAATCCCTTTATTAAATGTTACACCGTTTCTACAACGCCCTCGCCGCTCATAAGGGCAAAAGCAAGGGAAGGAAAATCCCATAACAGGATATAACAAGGTGTGGCAATCGGGAGCCCGTGACATATGTGCGATTATATTTCAACG
>CACZPF010000091.1 GCA_902782975.1 uncultured Lachnospiraceae bacterium | reverse complement strand
TCCTTCTCATCGATCAGTACCGTTACACGGATCTCGGAGGTGGATATCATATTGATATTGACATTTTCGTTATAAAGACTTTCAAACATTCTGGCTGCAACACCCGGGTTGCTCATCATCCCGGCGCCCACGATGGACAGCTTGGCAATATTCCTGTCCGAATGAAGCTCCTTATATCCCAGCCTTACCTGATTTTCCTCAAGAGCAGCAATGGCATCCTCCAGATCTGATGCGTCCACGGTAAAGGTAATATCCTTGGTTCCGGCTCTGCCGATGGACTGAAGGATCACATCTACATTGATATTCTTTTTTGCCAGTACGTCGAACAGCCGGAAGGCCATACCGGGAACGTCCCGCAGGCCGATGACTGCGATCCGTACCGCCTTGGTATCCAGCGCTACGCCGCTTATCAGCATTCTTTCCACTGTTGTTACCTCCTTGACCACGGTTCCCTCGCTCTTATTCAGGCTGGAACGGACTACCAGCGGCACCCCGTATTTCTTTGCCAGCTCGACAGAGCGGTTATGCAGAACACCGGCACCCAGCGTGGCAAGATCCAGCATCTCGTCGTAGGTAATTTCCTTCAGCTTCCGGGCTTTCGGAACCAGGCGCGGATCCGCCGTAAAAACACCATCCACATCGGTATAAATTTCACACGCATCTGCATGAAGGGATGCTGCAAGAGCAACCGCCGTCGTGTCCGATCCACCTCTTCCCAATGTGGTGAGATCGTCATATTTATTGACGCCCTGGAATCCTGTAACGATTACGATCTTCCGGGCTTCCAGCTCCCGTCTGATCCGTTCGGTGTCGATCCGTTTGAGTCTCGCGTTCCCCTGCGTACTGGTGGTCTTCATATTCACCTGAAAAGCATTCAGGGATACTGCCTGTACACCAAGCTTGTTCATTGCCATAGCCATCAGGGCCACCGACATCTGCTCCCCGATGGTAAGAAGCATATCGAGCTCTCTTTTGGGAGGCCGCTCATTGATGTCCTCCGCCATCGAAATCAGTTCATCCGTATATTTTCCCATTGCGGAGAGAACCACCACCACATCATGACCCTTCTCGTAATCTTCGATGCAGCGGCGTGCCACATTGTAGATCCGTTCTTTGTTGGCGACAGAGGTTCCTCCAAATTTCTTAACGATCAGCATATTCTATCATAAACCTCCGTGCACAGGAAATACACCGTTTATCTTATCGTTGTCCGGTACTTCCGGCACGTTTATAAACCGGAAAAGCGGCTCAGGAAGCGCTTACCGGAATCTTCATCTATCATTGAGCATTGATCTTTTATTATCGATCTTTAATCATCGATTTTTTTATCATCGATCTTTAATCATCGATCTTTAATCATCGATCTTTTATTCTTGATCTTTTATTCTTGATCTTTTATTCTTGATCTTTAATCCTTGATCCGGATCATGCGGCGTACTTTTTCGCCGAGGAGGGCCTGTTTTTCTTTAAATTCTCTCTGGCGCATAGTTTTTGTAACAACACCAATCTCATCCCAGTAAGAATCCAGCTCTACTGTCTCCGCCCCGGGGAAGAGTTCCTCGATCTCGTCGTAAGAAGCATCTGTGACCCGCAGGAAAAAGCGTCCCTCTGCCTCGTCCACATCCAGAAGGTCAAGCTCCTCCGATGCCCAGCCGTTGGGGACCAGGCGGCCTTTATTCCGGATGCAGTCCAGAATGTCCGCTGCGACAGCGCTGGCTGTCGGAAGCTTGCCCGCGCCGCTGCCGTAGAACATGGCATCTCCCAGCATATTTCCATGCACAAATACAGCATTAAACACATCCTCAACACCAAAGAGAGGATTCTTTTCTTCCACCAGGAAAGGCGCTACCAGAATATATACGCCCTCCTCTGTATGATGGCTTGTCGCCAGCAGTTTGATCCTGCGGTTCATTGCCTTCGCATATTCCATGTCATCAGGCGTCACCTTTGTGATGCCTTCTGTGTAAATATCTTTATAATTAATATGCTTTCCATAAGCAATGGAAGAAAGGATGGCAATTTTGCGGCAGGCATCGTGCCCTTCCACATCCGCCGTGGGATCAGCCTCGGCGTATCCTCTGGCCTGGGCTTCCTTCAGGGCTGTCTCAAAATCCACTCCCTCCTGCTCCATCTTCCAGAGCATATAATTGGTCGTTCCGTTTAAAATACCGGAGATCTCGTCCACTTTGTCGGCCTTAAGAGATGTATTGAGTGCCCGGATGATCGGGATCCCGCCGCCGCAGCTTGCTTCAAAAAGATAGTTTACACCTTTTTCTCTGGCGATGTCCATCAGCTCCTGTCCATGCTCGGCCACCAGCGCCTTGTTGGAGGTGCAGACACTCTTCCCCGCCAGAAGGCACTGCTTAGTAAACTGATAAGCCGCTCCGGTGCCGCCCATCACCTCTGCCACAACTTCCACCTCCGGATCATTTACGATCACGGAAAAATCATGGACAAGAATGTTTTCTACCGGATCTCCCGGAAAATCACGAAGGTCCAGAACATATTTGACCTCGATTTCTTCGCCTTCACGTGTATTGATCAATTCACGGTTGGTATTGAACACGGCGACTACACCGCTTCCTACGGTACCATATCCAAGAACTGCTATTTTGCTCATATTTTTCCCCTCCATTATTCGGCTTTCCTGTCTGCTTCTTTCGTTCCGGGTTTCCTGACCGGCTCTTTTTGCTCTGACTCTGTAATGTCAGCTCTTTTACTACAGCCCTTTTATTCTGTACTGCCGGCAATTTTCAGATAGCGGACTCCTTCGCTCTGCTCGATCTGCTCCACCATTTCGGAAACATCGCCTTCTCCGTCCGGGATCCTGACAGAAAGTGTCAGCATCGCGGCCGAATTGATCGGCACACTCTGATGAATGGTCAGGATATTTCCATGGAATCCGGCAATGGTCTTCAGCACGTTTGAAAGAAGCCCCGGCTCATCATCCATTTCGAGGGTAAAGGTCAATGTCTTGCCTTTTGCCTCTTCGTGAAAGGGGAAAATATCATCCTTATACTTATAAAAGGAGCTGCGGCTGATCCCGGTAAGACTGGCAGCCTCCTGGACTGTCTGCACTTTTCCGGAATCCAGAAGTTTTCTGGCCTCCACTACGCCAAGAAGAACCTCCGGTACCGCTCGCTCCCTTACAACATAATACTTTTTCTTTTCCTCTCGCTTGTCCATGATGATCACCTCGTGCAAGTGCTGTCCGTAATTGGAAGACACTTGTTTTTCTATGGGGGATATCTTAGCACAAATTGTGGCGCAAAGCAAGAGATTTGTACGAATATTTTATATTGTATGTTACTATTCACAGGTGCGACAGCAGCAGTAGAGCCGCCTGCGGCGGCGGGACTGCCGAATGCCTGAGAGGGGCTGTGAATAGAAATTATTGCATAGAAAACACTGTCCTGTGCGGATATGGCTGCCCATTCATCCGCATACAGGAAGAAAACACAACGGATCCTTTTTATTTTATGCCTGTGCCTTCTGAGCCAGTGCCATCCACTTAAGATATGCGTTGATAAACAGATCGATATCGCCGTCCATCACTGCTCCAACGTTTCCTGTCTCCGCATCGGTCCGCAGGTCTTTGACCATGGTATACGGCTGCATGACGTAGGAACGGATCTGATGACCCCAGGCAATGTCCGTCACTTCGCCCCGGATGCCGGAAAGCTTGGCTGCTGCCTCCTCCTGCTTCAACATATACAGCTTTGCCTTCAACATCTGCATGGCCTTATCCTTATTCTGGTGCTGGGAACGCTCATTCTGGCACTGTACCACGATTCCTGTGGGGAAGTGGGTGATACGGATCGCCGAGGATGTTTTGTTGATATGCTGGCCGCCGGCGCCGCTGGAACGGTAGGTATCGATACGGATATCATCGTCGTTGATCTCTACATCCAGATCCTTTTCGATATCCGGCATGACATCACAGGACACAAAGGAAGTCTGACGTTTGCCGGCCGCATTAAACGGAGAAATACGCACCAGACGGTGTACGCCTTTTTCGGATTTAAGATAACCGTAGGCATTCAGCCCGTTCACCTGGAAAGTAACAGATTTAATGCCGGCCTCATCGCCGTCAAGATAGTCCAGTACTTCCAGAGAAAAGCCCTTCTTTTCAGCCCAGCGGCTGTACATACGGTACAGCATGCTGCACCAGTCGCAGGCTTCGGTTCCGCCGGCGCCCGCGTTCAGTTTCAGGATTGCGTTTTCGGTGTCATACTCACCGGAAAGGAGGGTCTTGACACGGATCGCGTCAAAATCTTCTCTGAACTGATCCAGCATTTCCTGGATCTCAGGGATCATGTCCGGATCATTTTCCTCATAGCCCATTTCGATCATGGTCTCAATATCTTCCATCTGGGTCTTCAGATGTTTGTAGGTTTCCATGTCATCCTTAAGGCTCGACAGTTCTTTCATTTTTTTCTGAGATACTTCCGGATCATCCCAGAAATTGGGCGCTTCCATCTCACGCTCCAGTTCTTCGACTCTCTGCTCTTTATTAGCGAGGTCAAAGTGAATCCCTCACTTCCACTAATGGTTCCGTATAGGATGCAAGAATCGATTTGAACTGATCTAACTCAACCACAGCTTCACCTTCTTTCATTATACTAAATATTTATATATCAACGCGGAAGATCCGGTCACCGGATCTTCCGCTTCGCTCACTGCTATGCTTCAGCAAAATTTACAGAGACGCAAGCGCTTCTGTCAGTTTCTGGATCAGAGCCGCATTTTTGTCCCGTTTTTCTTTTACAGAATTGACGACCTTTTCCGGTGCCTTGCTGATAAAATCGGTGTTGTCCAGCTGTCTCTGGGCAAATGCCATGTCCTGTTCGGCCTTTTCCAGCTCTTTCTGGATCCGTTCCCGTTCTTTGGCTGTGTCCACCAGCTCGGCCATGGGGATATATACCTTGGCATCTGCCGTCACAATACTGACCATGCCGGAAAGATCTTCCGGCTCTTCGCCCTGTACGGTGACAGAGGACGCAGAAGCCAGGCGCTGTATAATATCTTCACAGGTCTTATAAGGAGCCTGGTTTTCGGTACAGATGATGATATGTGCCTTTTTGGACGGCGGAACGTTCATCTCGGAACGGCGTACACGAACGGCGCGGATCACATCCATGACCTGTTCCATGGCAGCCTCGTCCTCCGGGAAGAGCAGGTCTTCTCTGTATTCTGCCCAGTCCTTCATCATCAGGAACCCTTCTGCATTGGGAAGGCCCTGATAAATGCTCTCTGTAATAAACGGCATAAAGGGATGCAGAGCTTTCAGGATCTGCGTCAGAGAATACAGAAGAATGTGCTGAACGTCTTCACTTCTCTGTTTGTCGGTCCCATTCAGTCCAGTCTTGGCGATCTCGATATACCAGTCACAGAAATTATCCCAGATAAAATCATAAAGATTCTGGGCAGCAATACCCATCTCGAATTTTTCCAGGTTATCGGTAACGGATCTGATCATGCCGTTCAGTCTGGTCAGCATCCAGCGGTCTTCTATTTTAAGATCTGCAGGAAGATTCATATCCTCTACATCCAGATTCATCAGCACGAACCGGGAAGCATTCCAGATCTTGTTGCAGAAGTTACGCATTGCAGTGATCTTCTCCTCACTGAAACGCATATCGTTTCCGGGAGAGCTTCCGTACACCAGCATGAAGCGGAGTGCATCCGCACCGTACTGGTCGATGACCTCCAGCGGATCGATGCCGTTTCCGAGCGATTTGCTCATCTTCCGGCCCAGGCTGTCGCGGACGATGCCGTGGATCACGACCTTGGAAAACGGTGGCCTGCCCGTATGTTTGATGCCTGAGAAGATCATCCGGCTTACCCAGAAGCCGATAATGTCATAACCGGTCACCAGTGTACTGGTAGGATAGAAATATTTGTAATCCTCGGAATCCTCGTTCGGCCATCCCAGAGTGGAGAAAGGCCAGAGAGCGGAGGAGAACCAGGTATCCAGGCTGTCCGGATCCTGGGTCAGATGTCTGCCGCCGCATTTCGGGCAGACTTCCGGTGCTTCTTTACCGACAACCATTTCACCGCAGTCGTCACAGTACCAGGCAGGGATCTGATGTCCCCACCACAGCTGACGGGAGATGCACCAGTCTCTTGTATTGTTCATCCAGTTGAGATAATTTTTGGTAAAACGCTCCGGAACAAACTGGATCTCGCCATCCTCTACTGCCTTGATCGCCGGTTCAGCCAGAGGTTTCATCCGGACGAACCACTGCTTGGAGATCATAGGCTCGATAGTGGTATGGCAGCGGTAGCAGGTCCCTACATCATGCTTAATGCTTTCGACGCGTACCAGAAGCCCCTGTTCCGTCAGATCTTCCACGATCGCTTTTCTGGCTTCCATGGTCGTCATGCCCGCATACTTTTTGCAGTCCATCACGATGGGCTCGTCATCTGCAGCCCGGCCGGAATTGACCAGGTCTTCATACTCTGCCACATCTGCGGGGCCGGTCATATATCCATTGTAGGTGAAGCAGCGGACCAGCGGAAGGCTGTGGCGCAGACCGACTTCATAGTCGTTGGGGTCATGAGCCTGTGTGATCTTAACAACACCTGTTCCCTTTTCCATGTCCGCATGCTCATCGCAGACAATGGGGATCTCTCTTCCAACAAGGGGAAGAATAACATGGCAGCCGTGCAGATGCGTATATCTCGGGTCCTCGCTGTTGATCGCGACCGCTGTATCTGCCAGCATGGTTTCCGGACGGGTGGTGGCAAGTTCCAGATATTCCCCGGTCTCTTTTACCGGATATTTGATATGCCAGAAGCTGCCGTCCTTCTCTTCGTATTCCACCTCGGCGTCAGAAATGGACGTCTCGCAGTGCGGGCACCAGTTGATCATCCGGTTGCCGCGGTAGATGAGTCCTTCGTTATAAAGTCTTACAAATACTTCCTTAACAGCCGCAGAACACTCTTCGTCCATCGTAAAATGCTGTCTCTCCCAGTCACAGGAAGAGCCCAGGGTGCGGAGCTGTTCTACGATGCGGTTGCCGTATTTTTCTTTCCAGGCCCAGGCTCTTTCCAGGAATTTTTCCTTTCCCAGATCCTGCTTGGTGAGGCCTTCTTTTCGCATCTCGCCAACGATCTTGGCTTCGGTCGCGATGGCGGCATGGTCGGTGCCGGGCAGCCAGAGCATGGCATATCCCTGCATCCTCTTAAAACGTGTCAGAATATCCTGCTGCGTGTTGTCTACCGCATGGCCCATGTGAAGCTGGCCGGTTACATTGGGCGGCGGCATCACGATCGTGTAGGGCTTTTTGTCGGGATCCCGGTGGCCTCTGAAGCACCCGGCTTTTTCCCACTTTTCATATATGGAGGTTTCAACGTCCTTGGGAACGTAAACCTTGGGTAATTCATGTTTCATTATGCAGTTCTCCTTTATGAGATATCCGGTATACCTTCTGAAATGTCTTTACTGACATTTCCTGCGGCTCTTATTTTCTGCTGATTTTAACCAGTACATCATCACCGTATTCGTTGGCCACTGTGAGGCTCTGGTCGGGGCTTTCGATATTTGCAAGGTCAGCAAGAGTCTCCTGGCAGATAACGGAGAGCCAGGTGTTCTCTACCCCGGCAACCTCGATCCTGATGCGGTCCGTAATGTCGCAGCCAAGCTGTTTTCTTGCATCCTGAATATTGCGGATGACATCGCGGGCAAGGCCTTCTGCCTTCAGCTCGTCAGTAAGGGTCAGATCCATGGAGACGACGATTCCGTTCTTACTTGCCACGTGGAAACCTTCTTTTGCAAGGTAGGTGACCAGAATGATCCTCGGGTCGAATTCCTCTTCCTGACCGTCAATGGTAAGGACAGCCTTATCCGGAAGGAGGCGGAACTTTTTGCTCTTGACAGCTTTGATGATCACCGGGATGCGATCCGGATACAGTGAACGGATCTCGTTAAAGTTCGGGTCATACCGTACTTCGGCAATATCGCCCACTTCGTTAAGAACTTCTACCTTCTTCACATTCAGTTCTTCTGCGATCGTCTCAGAGAATTCGTCGATCACCGCATTCATGGATGCATCCGGAAGAGCAACCATCAGACGGGAAAGCGGCTGTCTGTTCTTGACCTTGTTCTTGTTTCGGATGGAACGGGCCAGATAGATCGTATCCTGCACCAGGTTCAGCTTGGAAAGAAGCTCTTCGTCCTTCATTTCTTCCGGAATGACCGGCCAGTCGGCAAGATGTACGGAAGAATCGGCAGCGAGGTTCTGCTGTCCCATCAGCACCTGATATACCTTTTCGGAGATAATCGGAGCGACCGGTGCCATCAGCTTCGTTGTATTGACCAATACGTAATAAAGCGTCTCGTAAGCAGACTTCTTATCCTCAGTCATGTCCTTGCCCCAGAAACGGCGGCGGGACCTTCTGATATACCAGTTGGTAAGACCGTCCAGAAGATCTGCAAGGAATCCAACATACCGGTTGACCTGATAAGCGTCCATGTTGGCGGTGATGTTCTTTTCCGTCTCATACAGCTTGGCAAGGATCCACTTATCCAGCTGATTGTCAGAATTCGGAACCGTCACACTTTCGGGGAAGAACCCGTCAATGTTGGCATATGAAATAAAGAAGTTGCAGGCGTTCCAGTACGGAAGCAGGAACTGCTGATAGGAATCCTGGATTCCGGCCTCGTCAAACAGAAGGTCGCCGATCAGCATGGCATTGGACTGATACAGGTACAGGCGGAAAGCATCCGTTCCGAATTTACGCATCAGTTCCATGGGATCCGTATAATTTTTGGAAGACTTGGAAAGCTTCTTGCCGTCTCCTGCCAGAATAGTGCCGTGAACCACGCAGTTCTGGAAGGCAGGTCTGTCAAACAGGGCGACTGCCAGAACATGCAGATAGTAGAACCAGCAGCGGATCTGGCCTGTATACTCGACGATAAAGTCACAGGGGAAGTGGGATTCAAACCACTCTTTATTTTCAAACGGATAATGCTTCTGGGCAAAGGGTACGGATCCGCTCTCAAACCAGCAGTCCAGGACCTCCGGTACACGCTTCATCGTACCGCCGCAGCATTTGCAGGGGAAGGTGACTTTGTCCATATACTGCCTGTGCAGATTGGTCAGGCGGATACCGCTTGCCTGTTCGATCTCATCAATGCTTCCGAGAACGACCCGCTCACCGCACGATTCACACTGCCAGATGGGGATAGGCGTGCTCCAGTAACGGTTACGGGAAATGTTCCAGTCACGGGCGTTGGCAAGCCAGTTGCCGAAACGGCCGTGCTTCACAGTCTCGGGAACCCAATTGATTTCTTCGTTGGTCTCGATCAGGCGGTCCTTGATCTTGCCGATATCAAAGTACCATGCATCCATGGCCTTGTAGATCAGCGGATTACGGCAGCGCCAGCAGTGAGGATAATTATGCTCGATCGAGCCGTCCGCCACCGCTTTGTTGTTATCGTACAGGAAACGAACGATGATCGGGTTCATCTCGATCACGTTCTTTTCTTTACTCTGCTCGTAGAAGTCCGTTACTTCGGCTGTAAAATGGCCTTTTTCGTCCACCGGGTTTACCAGCGGAATGCCGTTCGCCTTGCAGGTCCAGTAGTCGTCCTCACCAAAGGCAGGTGCTGTATGAACAATACCGACACCTTCCTCAGATCCTACATAATCTGCAAAAACTACTTTGAATGCGCCTTTCTCCTTAAGGTCTTTGAAATAGGGGAACAGCGGCTCATAGGAAAGGCCGAGAAGGTCTGTACCCTTGCACTCTTTAACGATCTCCGGCTTCTTTCCGAAGACTTTATCAAATTTGGGCAGGGTATTTTTGCATGCGATGAAGATCTCCTCGCCTACCTTTACCCAGGCATAGTCCAGGTCTTTTCCAACTGCCAGACAGAGGTTGGAAGGAAGGGTCCAGGGCGTCGTGGTCCATGCAAGCATGTAGAGCGGCAGGCCGGCTTCTTCCAATTTGTTGCCTTCGGCATCTGTAAGACGGAATTTTGCGATGATCCAGCGATCCTGGCGGGGACGTGTGGAATCCGACTCTCTGGTATCGGAGATGGACAGAGAAGTCTCGCAGTGCATACAGTAGGGTGTAACACGATAATCTTTATAGATGAGGCCCTTTTCATAGCAGGTCTTGAAGGCCCACATGACACTCTCCATAAATGTCGGGTTCATGGTCTTATATGCGCCTTCGTAATCGACCCAGCGGGCCATCTGCTCTACGTACTGCTTCCAGGCTTCGTTGTTGCTGGACACGATTTCGTAGCATTTATCATTAAATACATCGATTCCGATGGAACGTTCGATTTCGTTTTTATCATTAATGCCCATCAGCTTTTCAGCCTGGTTTTCAATGGGCAGGCCGTGGCAGTCCCAGCCCCAGACTCTCGGTACTTTATAGCCGCGCATGGTCCAGTATCTGGCGATCATATCCTTGATGAAGGATACCAGAACGGTTCCATGATGGGGTTTTCCGGTGGGGAAGGGCGGTCCGTCATAGAAGACATTCTCTCCTCCCTTTTTTTCTTCGACGGATTTTTCAAAAACATGGTTCTGTTTCCAGAAATCCAGCACTTCGTCCTGGATCTGGACAGCATCCATCTTTGTACTCAGATCCGCATATTTTGGCCTGATTTTCAAATTTGCTGACATGTAATCTTCTCCCTGCAAAAAAATTGTTTCTTAATTAAACGTAAACTTTTTTTATTATAATGACTGATGCATAGAAAAGTCAAGTGCAATAGAAAAGTCAAATGCAATAGAAAAGGCATGTGCAATAGAAAAGGCATGTGTAATAGAAAAGGCATGTGCAATAAATCAGGCATGTGCAATAAATCAGGCTGCGCCGCAAAGCGGCGCTTAAAGCACTCGAATCGAAAAAAGGCACTGCCAGGAGGGTTTGTCCGAGAGTGTAAAATAAAGTGTGTAAGTTACCGGTGACTACATGTACCTTGAAAACTTACGCACTTTATTTTTTTCATAGAGTGCGGTA
>CACZPF010000090.1 GCA_902782975.1 uncultured Lachnospiraceae bacterium | reverse complement strand
TTGTCGTCGTGGATAAGATGCCTGTTCCGATCGGGTTTGTCCGGCAGTTTGACAGGAATATGGCCATGGATCTTGAGGATGCATTTGACCGGAAAAAACAGGCCCTGAAAAGCAGTGCTGAAGAGCTTTACGGGAGAGTCCGGGAAGCCGTCGTGCCGGAACAGGGGGATGTGCGGTCATATCAGAGGAAGGCTGCGGTGTATATCTTTATCAGTGCCTGTCTTTCTGCTGCCCTGCTGATACTCTGCTGCATGGATATTGTTTCCAGCCACTACCGGCCGGGCGTGGAATTTTTAAGAAGATATCTGCCTGATGTACGGACATGCCTGCAGATCCTGAAAGCGGAATATAACCTTCGCTGGTATCTGGTATGCGGAGGAATGGCAGGGATATCTGCTGTGGTGTTCCTGCTTCTTCTGATCTCGGTATTCAGGACGGCTTCCCGATATATCAGTGCCGTTCAGAATATACGGCTTCCTGCCGAAAAGAAAGAAGATCTGGAAATGACATTCGGACAGGATCTTAAAATGGATATCGATCTTCTGGACAGTATTGTCAGGAAGGCTTTTGACAGAGATATCCCGGTACAGAAAATGAAGGCACATGACTACAGAGACAAGGTACAGATGATACAGGAAATAGAATCCCTTGATCTAAGCGGGCAGAAGCCTCCTGTTTCTGCAGGAGGCAGGTTTCTCCAGGTCATCTGCATGGTCCTGATCGCATGGTTTATCTGCAGATCTGCCGGCATTCTTCCGGATACGGAATACGGCAGATGGGCTGCTACAGGCTATGTGGAGGAATACGACCTGAATCGTTGATCCGGAAGGCAGATGCGCCCGGGCAGTTCAGGGATGAAGCATGGAAATAATCTTACAGAGGTTGGTCTTATGACAAGTATTTATGATGTGGCGAAGGCAGCAGGTGTTTCGACAACGACGGTATCGCTGATTCTGAATGGAAAAGGAGATAAATTAAGACTGTCCGCCAGAACGCAGGAGAAAGTCAGGCAGGCGGCAAGAGATCTTGGCTATGTTCCGAATGTGAATGCAAGAAGGCTTCTTCGGAGCGGCGGAAAAGGATTTATGGAAATCGGCCTTCTGTGGTCTCCGGATCAGCATACGGCTTTCCTGGATACGATGATCCGTACCATGACGAGGCTCCGGAAAGAAGAAGCAGTCTTCCCCATGCATCTCAGTATCATTCCCTTCGAACGAGGCTACATTGAGGAGCAGGAGGAACTGCTGAAGGGGAAATCCTTCCATGGACTGATCGCTGTTTCAGGAGATGATCAGGACGTTGCTTATCTGCAGTCGATCCAGGTAGAAATGCCGCTGGTGCTTATTTATCAGAATCTGGAGCAGTTTTATTCGGTCAATGTTGATAATCAGAGGAACGGAGAACTGGCTGCGGAAATTTTCAAAAACCTTCACTTTAGGCATGTGATGTATATCGGAGGATCCTACGAGTCCAGGACTTCCAGTCTTCGAAAAATGTCTTTTATTCATAAAGCAGAGGAACTTGGCATGCAGGTTTGCGTGGAGGACAGTAATGAGGAGATCCTGGCAAAGCTTTCAGGTGAATATATGACCATGGACAGTTACCGATACGGCAGAGAAATAATCCGGGAAATTCTGAAAAAGCAGGAAATGCCGGAGGCAGTTTTTGTACAGGACGACGATACGGCAAGGGGCGTGGTCGTGGAACTGAAACGTCAGGGTATCCGCTGTCCGGAGGATGTATCCGTGATCGGGTACGGGTTGAATACGATTGAAAATCAGGAATCCGAAAACAGCCTTACCCTGATCCTGCATCCCATGGGACAGCTTGCTATGGAAAGTATCCGCATGCTGGATCTGATCATCCGGGAGGGAGAGGTTTTTCCCAGGAACATCCTTTGCGATTCGTCGGCTTTTTTTGGTAAAACCTGCCGAAAACCGGATGATAAAATTAGCTAACTTATACGATTTGACATAGCTAAAACTTTTTAGCGTTTACAAGAAACATTTTCAATATTATAATAAATACAACTAAGAGAGTTCCGGTGAATGATAGAAGAGAAAAAGAGAGGAATATCTTTTAGTTGTATTTTTTATTCGTTGCTAAATTGTTTTAGCGGAAAGGAGCAGGTATGAAAAAAGCATTTTGGGCAATCGGTTTGGCTGCGGCACTGACAGCATCTGCGGCAGCTGGTACTTTTGTATCGGCGGAAGCAGCAGACGCTGAGATTACAAGAGGAGGCGTACTCAAGATCGGTTTTATTCCGGATATCGTAAACATCGGATATCCCGGACTTTCCACAGCAAGTAACGAACTGATCGCACAGCAGCCTGCTGTTGAGCCGCTGTGCCGCTATACGGAAGAAGGAGAACTGGAGCCGTGGCTGATCGAGGGTTATGAGACGGACGCTGAGGCGCTTACCCTGACTGTTCATCTGAAAGAAGGGATCAAATTCCACGATGGATCGGACTTTAATTCCGAAGCCGTAAAATGGAACTGGGAAACATTCACGGAGATGGGCCGCAATGAGATCGCTGCCATTTCTTCCATAGAGTGCCCGGATGATTATACAGTAGTCGCCCATCTGGATCACTGGGATAATACCATTCCGGATCAGGCCCTGTATCTGGCAGGATTTATGTATTCACCGGCCTACTGCCAGGAAGTCGGCAAAGATGTTGCCAACAACAGCCCCTGCGGGACAGGCCCCTTCAAATTTGTAGAATGGCAGAAGGATGTCAAGATCGTTTACGAAGCCAACGAAGATTACTGGATCGAAGGCCAGCCTTATCTGGACGGCATCGAGATCGAGTTTATTTCTGAAGCAAATACGGTAACCAGCGCTTATGAGGCAGATGAGATCAGCGTTATTCCGGTCACCAACCCTGACGTTGTACAGATCATGCAGAGTTACGGCGAAGAGAACAAGGCCAGAGAGGGTGTGTTCGGCGGAGCCGGCATCAATATCTGCGCA
>CACZPF010000089.1 GCA_902782975.1 uncultured Lachnospiraceae bacterium | reverse complement strand
TTCCGGTTCATAACAGGATTCATCTTCCATGGCCAATAATCCATTGCCTGCCCATCTTTTCTGCTTTTCCAGTTCTTCGGGGGGAAGATATGCTTCCCCCCGGCATAAAGTCTTATACAGGTCATCCATCGACAGATCACTGTAGCTGTATTGTCCGTATGTAAATAATGCCAGCACCGCAGATGTCTGATGGGTGTAACCAAGGCTCAGGTAATAATGATAATAATCTTCTCTGTCATTCATTCGGATGATCTCTTCTATCGCTTTCATGGCACGTCCTCCTGACTGCGTTTTTTAAAGAATATCTTCTGTTTCTGACCATACTATACAACTTTGCAGGAGTGAAAAGGTCGTTTCGGAAGCGACATTTATTGGCGCTGTATGTTGTATTTTCTGACGGGAATGTTAAAATAAGAACAGATCAGCAGAGGAGGAAAGCAATGAAATGATTCAGGCGATGCTCACGATCGACGATATTCCCTCGAAGAATACACGATCTATTACAGACTATCTGACGGAGAACGGCATCCGGGCCATCCTGTTCGCTGTCGGAGAGAAGGCAGAACAGGATCCGGACTCTTGTGCATATGCGATTCAACATGGAATGATCGTGGGGAACCACAGCTATTCACATCCACATTTTTCGGACCTGTCAGTGGAAGAAGGAATCCGGGAAATTGAGAAATGTGAGGCGGTGCTGGACCGTGTGTATGAAATGGCCGGCACAAAGAGGGTTTTTCGGCCGTTCCGCTTTCCCTACGGAGACAAAGGAGGAAAAAACAAAGAAGCCCTTCAGACATATCTGCGTGAAAACAGGTTCAGCAAAGTGAAGGATACACAGATCCCCTATTCCTGGTGGCATGAAAACGGCCTGGATCAGGATATCGATACGTTATGGACTTTTGACTTTGCCGAATATAATATCCGTCCGGGCAGCGGTTTCACGCTCACAGATGTATGGAACAGGATCCGGGATATGGATCCCCGGAGCGGAGGAGCGCTTCTCGCACCGGAAGGCAGGCATATTCTTCTGCTGCATGCGCACGATGAGACAGATGAACTTGTTCCGGGATACTATCGGCTTTTTCTTGATGAACTGCAGAAAAAGAAAGTGGAATTTGTAAAGCCGGCATTTTTGTGATGCCGGCTGCCGTCAACAATCCGGATCCAAAGACGAATCCTGTTCAGTCTTTGGACGCTTATTATGATTTCCTGGACTGGTCCGCGACCTGCATGCCGTGGAATATCCTGGATGGCCAGGATATGACGGATATCTATGGCAGCATTGACCAGAGCCTGGATTATTTCTATTATCTTCTGGATCAGCCGCTGCCGGAACTTGCGGGGAAGGGCCTGTACTATCCCTGTCTGGAATACTATGAGCCGATCGCTTCCTGGTGCAAACAGTATGCGTCCTCCTGGGGAGAATTCCTTTCCACTGAAGAGAGCTGGAATGACGAATACTATGAGCTGGTCTGTGCAGATAAGGCATTCGGCATGGACACGGGATGGTATGCGGACGAAAACGTCTGGACCAGCTTCAATGACTGGTTTTCAAGAACCCTGAAGGATGAAAACCAGAGACCGATCTCGGATGCGGATATTATTGCGCCGGCGGATTCCACACCCCAGGGGATATGGGAAATTGATGAAAATTCCCAGCTCGATATGGGAGTGCAGCTGAAATCCACCAGATTCTATAATGTAGAAGAGATCATCGGTGCGGACAGTGAATACGAAGGTGAATTCGCGAACGGGATCCTGACGCATACCTTTCTGGATGTAAATGATTACCACCGGTATCATTTCCCGGTGAGTGGTACGATCCTCGAGGTGAGAAAGATCGATGCCCTCGATGCGGTGGGCGGGCTGATCGCATGGGGCCGGGAAGAAGGAAGATATCTGCTTTACGATGAAAATCCCGGCTGGCAGTCTGTCGAAACAAGGGACTGCGTCATTGTGGATACAGAGTACGGGCTTGTCGCGATCCTGCCGATCGGTATGTCCCAGGTCAGCTCCTGCAACTGGGAGGAGAGCGTAAAGACCGGTGCGGTGGTTGAAAAAGGCGATCCGATGGGATATTTCCTGTTCGGGGGCAGCGATATTGTCATGATCTTTCAGGAAGGCGTACAGCTGGAAATGGCTTCTTCCGGGCACATTCTCATGGGAGAACCTTATGCGGAAGTACAGATGGAGGAAGCAGTTCTGGAGGACGCAGCTTGAAATGACCTGCGGGGAAAGCAGACTGCGGATTTACGAATTCTGCATATTGCTCATCCGGGCATAGTTTCCGCCAAGTCTGATCAGTTCTTCATGGGTTCCGCGTTCGATGATGCGGCCTTCTTCGAACACCAGGATCTGATCCGCATTACGGATGGTGGACAGCCGGTGGGCAATGGCGATGATGGTGCATTGTCCCGCGATATTTGATATGGCTTTCTGGATCTGCCGTTCTGTTTCAACATCGACGGAAGCGGTGGCTTCATCCAGAATAATGATGGGGGCATGCCTTAGAATGGCACGGGCGATGGCGACTCTTTGCTTCTGCCCGCCGGAAAGGCGCATGCCCCGTTCGCCTACCTGCGTCTGATAGCCGTCCGGAAGAGCGATAATATCCTCATGGATGTTAGCGGCCCGGGCGGCTTCTATGATTTCTTCCATGGATGCGTCCGGCATGGCATAGCCTATATTTTCGGCGATGGAGCCATTAAAGAGAAATGTATCCTGAAGAACCGGTGAAATATGTCTGCGCAGGCTTTCGATCGTTACGTCGTTCAGATCGCTGCCGTCGATCAGGATGCGGCCGGAGATGGGCTCATAAAACCGGGAGATCAGCTGGGAGAGTGTGGTTTTGCCAACTCCTGTGGGTCCTACCAGAGCCAGCATTTTGCCGGGTTCGCACCGGAAGGAGACATCCTGCAGGACAGGGATTCCTTCACCATAAGAAAAGCTGACATGATCGAAGACGATTTCTCCCTGAACATTTTTCAGGGTTTCTGCCCCCGGCTTATCCTGAATTTCGAAGGGCGCATCCAGGATGGCAAGTACTCTCTCGGCACCGGCCATGGACTGCTGCATGTTTTCCAGCAGGTTGGCAAGCCCCGTTACGGGGACATAAAATAAGCCCATATACAGCAGAAACGCTACGATGTCCTGGACCCGCAGGCCTTCCCGGAAGGCCAGAAGGCCGCCGAAAGAAACTACCAGAACAGTTCCGAGAGAAGAGATGAATTCTACGGAAGGATGAAATACCGCACTGATCTTCAATGCCTGCAGCATGGCTCTTACATGTTCAAAATTGCGTTCATTCACCTGTTCTGTTTCGTATTCTTCACGGCCGAAGGACTGGATCTCATGGATGCCGGAGAGATTATCCTGCAGTTTTCCGTTCAGTTCACCCATCTTTTTCTGAGAAATGCGGAAATAAGGCCGTACTTTTCTGGAGAACACGATGCCGGACGCAAAAATGAAGGGAAGCGGCGCACAGGTAATCAGGGCGAGCTTCCAGTTGATGGTAAGAAGCACCAGCAGTACGCCGGCAAAAGTAACCAGATTGGTGATGGATTCCGGGATCATATGCGCGTAGAGCAGCTCAAAGTCTCTTGTATCATTTACGACACGGCTCATCAGATCGCCTGTCTGTTTATCGTGAAAATACCCAAGATGCATATGCTCCAGCTTATCATAGGTTTTGGTGCGCAGGTCGCCGACCAGGTACCAGGCCGCTTTGTGCGCCAGATAGTTGCTGAGAAACCGGAACAGGACACGCATAAGATACAGCATGACCAGTATGGCAGTCAGGCGCCAGATCATGCGCAGGCCCTCTTCATCCACCCCGCTTTCCACGATTCCCGTCATGGCGGATAATATTTTGGGGGCGGCAAGATTGATGAGTGTCAGGGCAAAAGTAGACAAAATGGCAATTATATACAGCGTCCTGTACCGGATCGCTTCCCGGCTCAGCCGCCACAGCGTTTTGATCATGGAAACTCCTTTCAGTGCCTGGCACCGTCATAAAACAGGTATTTAAAGCATAACATCGTGACATCATCAAATTGTGGCGCGCCGTCCGTGAAACGCTCGATCGCGTCATGGACCCTTTCGATTATTTCTTTCGGCTTCGCGTCGGCATTCTGATTCAGAACAGCGGTCAGCCGCTCATTTCCAAACATTTCATAATCTGCCCTGGATGCTTCGGGCACACCGTCTGTGTACACAAACAGGCAGTCGCCGGGATGCAGTTCAAACTCCCGGGTCTCGTATTTTGGCTTTTTACTGACACCGATGAACATGCCATGCTTATACTGGAGCAGTTCAAACGGTCCTCCTGCCCGCCGGAGGGCCGGTTTTTCGTGCCCCGCGTTGCACGCCAGGCCTTTACCGGTGGAAATCTCTACCACCGCCAGCCATACGGTTACGAACATCATGGAGGAATTTCGTTCACAGAGCTGGAGGTTTACCCGCTGCATGGCGGATGCCGGATCGCAGCCGGTCATCAGCTGGTTTTTGATCAGGGTTCTGGACACCATCATGAACAGAGAAGCGGGAATACCCTTGCCTGATACGTCGGCGATCACCAGGGCCAGATGATCGTTGTCGATCAGGAAGAAATCATAAAAATCACCGCCAACCTCTTTGGCAGGCCTCATGGAGGCATACAGGTCGAATTCTGTCCGGTCCGGAAAAGCCGGAAAATTCGCCGGCAGCATGCTGATCTGAATATCCGCAGCAAGTTTGAGCTCTTCATCCAGCCGGTTCAGTTCGGAAATCATGGATACGACTCCGCGTAAAGGATCTCCGGCATCTTTTTCTTCCAAGGTTGAGCGGAGAAATGTATAGGTATCTTCATTTTCCGTACGCATGCGGCAGTTGACTGTCATCAGGACAGGTTCCTCCGGGTGTTCCTGATTATGCTGTGCCATGGCCTCTTCGACATGTGTAGAGAGCAGCTGGAG
>CACZPF010000088.1 GCA_902782975.1 uncultured Lachnospiraceae bacterium | reverse complement strand
TTCCGGCGGGGAGAAGAAAACGGCTTTGTGCACCAGATCACAAATATCGATGGAGAAAATAAGATATTCGCGATCTGCAACTGCAATGTAAATGTATGTTATGCTCTTCGCACCTCTTTGCTTTTTAACACACCGAACCTGTCCAGATCCGCCTATGTGGCCAAGGTGGATCCCAAAAACTGTGTCGCCTGCGGACGCTGTGTGGAATACTGTCCTGCCGGTGCGGTAAAGCTCGGCCAGAAGCTCTGCAGAAAAGACGGAAGCCAGGTTGAGTATCCCAAACATGAACTCCCCTGGAACAAAAAATGGAGTCAGGATGACTGGGACTGGGATTACCGCGACCATAACCGTATAGAATCCTATCGCACAGGGACGGCTCCCTGCAAAACGGCATGTCCTGCCCACATTGCGGTGCAGGGGTACCTTAAGATGGCCTCCCAGGGCCGTTATCAGGAAGCACTTGCACTGATCAAAAAGAACAATCCCCTTCCGGCGATCTGCGGACATATATGCAACCGCAGATGCGAGGATGCCTGTACCAGGGGAACCATCGACGAAGCCATTGCGATCGATGAGGTAAAGAAATTTATCGCCATGCAGGATCTGAAGGCAGAGACCCGCTATATTCCAAAGAAAGTGATCCCCAGAGTAGACGGAGACTTCAGCGAAGACAAAGTCGCCATCATCGGCGCAGGTCCTGCAGGTCTTTCCTGCGCCTTCTATCTTGCGGAAAAAGGTTATAAACCAGTCGTTTTTGAGAAGAATGAGAAACCGGGAGGCATGCTGGTATACGGTATTCCCTCCTACAAGCTGGAAAAGGATGTCGTGCAGGCAGAGATCGATGTGATCAGGGAAATGGGCGTAGAGATCCGCACCGGGATCGAAGTCGGAAAGGACATCACCCTCGATGAGCTCCGTGCCCAGGGTTATAAGGCATTCTATATAGCCATCGGCTGTCAGGGAGGCCGGAAGGTCGGTGTTCCGGGAGAGGATGCAGCCGGTGTTACGACAGCGGTCGAGTTCCTCCGGGAAGTAAACGCAAATGAAAAATATGATATGAAGGGCGATGTCGTCGTGGTGGGCGGCGGAAATGTAGCCATAGACTGCGCGAGGGATTCTGTCCGAGCCGGTGCACCGAAGGTGACCATGCTCTGCCTGGAGACCCGTGACATTATGCCGGCCTCGGATGAGGAAGTCGAAGAGGCAGAGGAAGACGGCATCATCGTGAACTGCGGCTGGGGGCCGAAGGAGATCCTGAAAGATACGGACGGCAGTGTCAGGGGAATCGTTTTCAAGAAATGCCTTTCTGTCAAGGATTCCGAAGGCCGGTTCAATCCTTCCTACGATGAGAATGACACGATCACGATCCCCTGCAGGCATGTGGTGCTGGCAGTAGGCCAGAGCATCGTTTGGGGTGACCTCCTGAAAGGTTCCAAAGTGGAACTTGGACGCGGAAACGGGGCCGTGGCTGACCCGGTCACCTATCAGACGGCAGAACCGGATATCTTCGTAGGCGGAGATGTCTACACAGGACCTAAGTTTGCCATCGACGCCATCGCTGCAGGCAAAGAAGGCGCGATTTCCATCCATCGGTATGTACAGCCCCATACATCTCTTACGATCGGCCGCAATCAGAATGACTATGTGGAACTGGACAAGAATGATATTCTGGTAGAAAGCTATGATAATTCCAGCCGGCAGATCCCGGGCCGGAAAAAGGATGCGCCCAAAAAGAGCTTCCGCGACACAAATCTTTTGTTTACCGAGGCACAGGTGAAGAAAGAAACCGCCAGATGTCTCTCCTGCGGGGCTTCGGTGGTAGATGAAAATCATTGCATCGGGTGCGGCATCTGTACGACGAAATGTGAATTCGACGCGATTCATCTGTTCCGTGAACATCCGGAATGCTCAACGATGCGAAAAAGCGAGGATAAGCTGAAATACATTCTGCCTTATGCAGCGAAACAGGCACTGCATATAAAATTCTCGAAGAAAAAATGATATGGAAGTACAAAAATGCATGAATTAGGCGTGGTATTTAAGATCATCGATAATCTGAAGGAGGCAGCGGCCGACTATAATCTCTCCCGGATCGATTCAGTGACGATCCGTCTGGGAGAGGTATCGACCGTGATACCGGAATACCTGGAGGACTGCTGGAAGTGGGCCCGGAAGAAAAGTCCGCTTCTGGAAGGTGCAGAGATCAAAATCGAAACCATTCCTGCAGTCACCTATTGTCAGGATTGTCAGAATACCTATCCGACCGTAAAATATGCGAAGATCTGTCCCTATTGCGGGAGCGGACAGACCTTTCTGATCCAGGGAAACGAATTTGAGATCAAGGAGATCGAGGTACCGGAACCGGAGGAACACTGATTATGAAAATGGAGAAGATCCCTTCTCTCACATCTGAGGAAATCTTTGAAATAAAGACAGATATACTGGCAGACAACAGCAGGGAAGCCGAAGAGGTGAGAAAACTGCTGCGTGAAAAGAAAGTTTTTCTGATCAATCTCATGGGATCCCCCGGGGCCGGGAAGACATCCCTTCTGGTGCGGACTATAGAGGCCTTGAAGGCGGAATACCGCATCGGCGTTATGGAGGCGGATGTAGACGGTGACGTAGACAGCCTCACCATACGGGAGACCGGGGCGCGGGTGATCCAGCTTCATACCGGCGGCTCCTGCCACATGGATGCGGATATGACCAGAAAAGGCATGGAGAGGATGGGCCTTCAGGATCTGGATATTCTGTTTCTGGAAAACATAGGCAATCTGGTCTGTCCGGCAGAGTTTGATGTGGGCGCAAACAAAAGAGTGATGATCCTGAGCGTGCCGGAAGGCGACGACAAGCCTCTCAAATATCCGCTGATGTTCCAGGTGAGCGACTGTCTTCTGATCAATAAGACCGATGTGAAACCTGTCTTCAATTTTGACGAGGACGCCTGCCGGAAGCGGGTATATGGTCTGAATAAAGATATAAAGATATTTCCCCTCTCCGCCAAAAGCGGCGATGGATTTGAACCATGGATCGATTATCTCAGGACAGAGGTGTCTGCCTGGAGGAAAAGCATATGAGAATCATCGAATTAAACCGTTCTGTCACCGACTCGAATGATCGTGATGCAGAGGCTCTGCGGGAGAAACTGAAAGAAAAAGGAACGCTTCTTGTCAATCTCATGTCCTCCCCGGGCGCAGGAAAGACGACCCTGCTTTCCAGAACCATCACCGATCTCAGGGACCAGTGGAGGATCGGCGTCATAGAGGCAGATATCGCATCGGACGTGGATGCGGTACGGATTGAAAAGCTTGGCGCGAAGGCGATCCAGGCACACACGGACGGCATGTGCCATATGGATGCGGGGATGACAGAAAAGGCGCTGAAAGTGCTTGGCGATTCCGATCTGGATCTTATTTTTCTGGAAAACGTCGGCAATCTGATCTGTCCGGCAGAATTCGATACCGGTGCCGCAAAAAATGTGATGATCCTCAGCGTGCCTGAGGGCGACGACAAGCCGCTTAAGTATCCACTGATGTTCGAAAAGAGCGATGTGCTGGTGATCACCAAAACAGATACCCTCTCTTATTTTGATTTTGATCTCGAAAGATGTGTGGAGCGGGTAAAGAAGCTGAACCCGGATATCCGGATCTTCCCGCTTTCCGCTGTG